>JALVQM010000442.1 GCA_027025615.1 Desulfobacteraceae bacterium
ATAGGGAGTCTCGCCGCAGCCTGCACAAGCGCCTGAGAACTCAAGCAGGGGCTGGTAGAACTGGCTGCCTTTGACGGTGGTGCGTTTGACAAGACCCTGGCGCGGAGGGAGGCTTTCGGCAAACTGTTGGTTGGGTACCTGGGCGTCAAGCTGGGTGGCAATCGGTTGCATGATCAGGGCTTTTTTCTTGGCCGGGCAGATGTCGGCGCAGTTTCCGCAACCGAGGCAATCTTCTGCGTAAACCTGGATTCTGAACTTGTACTGTTTCAGTTCTTTGCCCAGGGCCTTCTTGGCCTCGAATGTTGCCGGGGCCTTGGCCAGTTCCTCGTCGGTGACCAGAACCGGCCTGATGGCGGCATGGGGACACACCATGGAGCACTGGTTGCACTGGATGCAATTGTCCATGATCCATTCGGGCACATTGATGGCCACACCCCTTTTTTCATACTTGGTGGTGCCCACCGGGAAAATTCCATCGGGGCGGAAAACCGAAACCGGCAGCTTGTCTCCCTGCTGGGCCAGAATCGGTTCCATGACCCGGATCACCCATTCAGGTTTGTCGTCATGGGAAGCCTGAGTGTCGGTAGCCTGGGCCCATGACTCCGGGTAGTCTATTTGTTCGATTTTATCCAGGCTCTTATCCACGGCGGCGATGTTCATCTGGATAATTTTTTCGCCTTTCTTGGCAAACATCTTAGCGATGGCATCCTTCAGATAATTGATTGCCTGGTCAACAGGAAGTACACCTGAAGCTTTGAAAAAGGCGGTTTGCATTATCATGTTGATCCGGCCGCCCAACCCAACTTCGGAAGCAATTTTAACTGCGTCTATGTTGTAAAACCTGAGTTTCTTGCGGGCAATGGTTCTGCGCATGTGGGCGGGTAGCTGCGCTTCCATCTCGTCCAGGCTCCAGGGGGAATTCAACATGAAGGTCCCGCCATCTTTTATTCCTTCCAGGACATTGTAGGTATGGACATAACTGGGATTGTGGCAGGCAATGTAATCAGCTGCGTCAATGCAGTAGGTGGCCTGGATGGGTTCCTGGCCGAAGCGCAGGTGGCTGATGGTTACTCCACCGGATTTTTTTGAGTCATAGGCAAAATAGGCCTGTGCGTACATATCGGTGTTGTCACCGATGATTTTGATGGCGCTTTTGTTGGCCCCGACGGTTCCATCGGCCCCCAGCCCCCAGAACTTGCACTGGACCGTTCCTTCGGGAGCCACATCCAGGCTTTCTTCGACTTCCAGGCTGGTATGGGTGATATCGTCGGTGATACCAACGGTGAAATGATTCCTGGGAGCTACGGCATTGAGGTTGTCGAAAACCGCTTTGACCATTGACGGGGTAAATTCTTTGGATCCAAGTCCGTAGCGGCCTCCTACGATGGTGGGCATGTCACCGCGTTCCATGAAGGCTGTACAAACATCCTGGTAAAGGGGCTCTCCCAGGGCTCCTGGTTCCTTGGTCCGGTCAAGAACGGCGATTCTTTCTGCAGTGGCGGGAATTGCCGCAAGCAGGTGCTGGGATGAAAACGGTCTGAACAGGCGGACTTTAAGCAGTCCAACCGATTCGCCTGCAGCATTGAGATGGTTGACCACTTCTTCGATGGTTTCGCACGAAGAGCCCATGGAGATTATGACCCGGTCCGCGCCTGGATCACCCACATAGTCAAAAGGCTTGTAACGCCGGCCGGTCAGGGCACTGACCTTGCGCATGTAATCTTCAACGATCGAAGGAACTTTCAGGTAATAGGCGTTGGCGGCCTCGCGTCCCTGGAAGTAAATATCCGGATTTTGAGCCGTGCCCCGCAACTCCGGTTTTTCCGGGTTGACCGCCCTGTTCCGGAAGGCCTTGACTGCGTCCCAGTTGACCAGGTCGGCCATGTCGGAGTATTCGATCATTTCTATCTTCTGGATTTCGTGGCTGGTACGGAAGCCGTCGAAAAAGTGAACAAAGGGAACACTTGACTCGATGGCCGCCAGGTGAGCTACCAATCCGAGATCCATGACTTCCTGGACAGAGGCTGAGGCCAGCATGGCAAAACCGGTTTGACGCACTGCCATTACATCCTGGTGGTCACCGAAGATTGACAGAGCATGGGCGGCCACGGCCCGGGCGGTAACATGCATAACGGCAGGCAGAAGTTCACCTGACATTTTGTACATGTTGGGGATCATCAACAGCAGCCCCTGGGAGGCGGTGAATGTAGAGGTCAAGGCGCCGGCAGCCAATGAGCCGTGGACTGCGGCGGCTGCACCGGCTTCGCTTTGCATCTGGCGTACCAGCATTGTCTGGCCGAAGATGTTTTTGCGCCCAATGGCGGCCCATTCATCACAAATTTCGCCAATGGGCGATGAAGGTGTAATAGGATAGATGGCAGCCGCGTCACTCATGGCGTAAGCTACGTGGGCGGCGGCAGTATTTCCATCAATGGTTTTCATTTTTTTGGCCATACCGCTACTCCTTTGTTGGAAATTGTTCAGCCGGGCATTGCTGTCGGCTCCGGCATAGTGGATTCATGAATTATATTGCGGGTACATGCAAAGCATGCTCAACCAGATTGCCAAAAAGTTATGATAAAAGTATCGTTACGGGTTGGCAAGCAAAAAAGATAGTTGGCTATATTTTCAAAGATTGATTGTGTTGATCAATTCTGAATTGGATTCAGTTGCCGGGACGGCTTCTGTTATTCGGGGTTCAGGGGCTGGTCAAAACGGCATTTCAGACAGAGGGCATCTGCGTCGTAACGGGTAGTTATTTTATACGGCAGGGTTTTGAACAGCCCGATCATGGCCCGGTTCTCCGGAATTGTATATGCAACCAGGCCTTTAATCCCGTTTTGACGGGCGGCCTGAGCCAGTTTTTTCATGAAAAGCTTGCCGAGTCCCATTCCCTGAAAGTCTTTGCTGACAGAAAAGGCAACTTCGGCCATATCGTCGTCCACCAGTAAATATTCTCCTACACCGATAACTCTTCCAAAACCGAATTCGCCTACTATGGCCACCAGGGTTAAATCTTTGATGTAGTCGATGTTGGCCATGGGTTCCACGTCGTCCCGGCCGAAGCTGCTCTTTTCGTGGAAAAACCGAAGAAAGATGTCTTCCTTATCCAGGGTGTAGTAATGTTCCTGGATCCGGCGTTCATCCACCGGCTTGGCTGGCCGGATGGTTATCTGCTGCCCGTTGAGCGTAAT
>JALVQM010000443.1 GCA_027025615.1 Desulfobacteraceae bacterium
GCCTTTAAAATCCAGCAATCCAGGTGAGTCCTCGGCAGCGCTTTCTTCACCCATTTCACCCAGGCTGCTTGCATCATCCGGCGAAAGGTCCTTTTTCAACTGATTCAGCTCTTTGTAAGCGGATTCTATTACAGGCCGGGTGATAAGATCTGATACGGTCATAGCGGCGGTGATGGTAAGCGGCACCAGCAGGTAGAAGGCTGCGCAGAGGAGGGCGAAAAATACAGCTGTCTTTTGGGACATTTGCCGGAGCCAATCGTGGTATGGCAGCCACCAGCGGATCGATACCAGGGCCAGAACAGCTGTCAGCATAATAACCAGGGTCCACTGGTCCATCAGGTCCAGAACCTGGAGCAGAAGCTTGAGTATCACAATGGCAGTCCCTCCAGCCAAAACCGCTTTCCAGGCTACATCAATGTAGTCGTAGACCGATTGGACCAGATCTCCCACCTGGAGGTTGAAGCCGATTCCAACGGTTGAACCTTCCAGCATGGCAAGTGAACTTTTAATGGCTGAAAGAATCAAAAAACCGGACAGGGTTCGTTGTTGGGCTTTTTCAAGATAAATTGCGTTATATGTAGCCAGCCGGGCCAGTCCCATGTGGTCAAGGCCTTGTTCCAGGCCGCCTGTGCTTGCGGCAATTATGGCCCCGGCTAGAAAAACCACTGTCAACAGGCGCTTAAGTGAAGCCCAGGGCTTCTTGCTAATGATTGGCTCCATCGGGTTTTCCTTTGGTTGAAGTTGTCAGGCCTTCCGTCAAGGGCCGGATCCAAAGAGCCCTAAGGCCCGGATAGCCATGCTGGGTGCATTCGGCTATTGCCTTTCAATACCTTATAGTTCATATCAGCGGTGTTGGAAAGACTTGACGGTGTCAAAGCACAATGAGGGTGATGATGAAGATAGTTCTTATTTACCCCTATTGCCTGGAAGACAGGCTTGCCCAGGACGATATCAGCGCTGTTCCCATGGGGTTGTATTACGTGGGGGCGGTTTTAAAAGCCCATGGCTATCAGGTCAGTTTGTTGAATTGGCACCGGATGCGGGGCCGGATGGCAGAAATCAGGGCCGCCCTTCAGGATGAAGACCCTGACATTGTTGCCTTCAGTATCCTGAATGCCAACCGTTGGGGAGCATTGGAGATAGCCCGGATTGCCAAGCAATTGAAACCGGAAATATTAACCGTTCTCGGCGGTATCGGTGCCACCTTCCTTTGGCGACATTTTTTGACCCATTTCCCGCAAATCGATTTGGTAGTATGCGGGGAAGGAGAATACACTTTCCTGGAATTGGTGCAATCCATTGAAGATGGTCAAGACCTGGAAATGTTAAGCTCAATTGCAGGTCTTGCTCTCAGGCTTGAGGGGCGGCCTTTTTACACCGGACCGCGACCCTTCATCGAAAACCTTGACAAGTTGCCCATGCCTGCTCGCTACTTTACTTTTCAACACCTGGCCCTTACCCGTGGTTGCCCGGGAAGGTGCAGTTTCTGCGGATCACCTGCATTCTGGCACCGAAAGGTACGTAGCCATTCAGTGGCTTATTTTGTTGATCAGATGGAACTTTTGGCAAACCGGGGAGTCACTTTTTTCTATGTTTCCGACGACACTTTTACCATGGATGGTCGCAGGGTGGTGGCTGTCTGCAAGGAAATTTTACGCCGGGGACTAAAGGTGACCTGGCAAGCAATAAGCCGGGTAAATTATGTTTCCGGGCAGATCCTTTTCTGGATGCGAAAAGCCGGATGCATCCAGATCAGCTATGGGGTAGAAAGCGGAGACCATGGAATTCGCAAGTTACTGCGCAAAGATATTGGTGATGGGCAGATCCAAAAAGCTTTTGCCCTGACAAGTGCCCATGGAATCATGGCCAGGGCTTATTTTATCTACGGAAATCCCGGTGAAAGCCGGCAGACCATTCAGGCTACCTGCGACTTGATGGATAAAATCAAACCCCTGAGTGCGGTTTTTTATATCCTTGATCTATTTCCGGGAACAGAATTGTACACTGATTTCAAGCGGCGTACAGGTAACGATGATGACATATGGCTACAAAAAATAGAGGATATAATGTATTTTCAGACAGATCCTGCCCTTGACCAGGCCGACATCCTGTCTTTTGGAAGGATTCTGCGACGGTGGTTTAATGAAAAACTGCCCGGTTACGTGGATTCTGTCAACCTGGTCCAGGAACCACGCCTGAATGCCTGCCATGCTGATTTTCTTTCGAGACTGGCAATGACCTTCAGCCACGGTGATTATGCAGGGCAGTATGGCCGCCAAGCCCTGGGGCTGGCTGATTCCCTGTATCGCAAATCCCTGGAACTTTCTCCGGATCACAGGGCTTACTGGGGACTCAGCCTTATGGCTCAACAAAAGGGCGCGCTGGAAGAGGCTGTGGGATGGGCTGAGGAAGGCCTGACTCATTTCCCCCAAAGTGTCGAATTGAATATAACCCTGGCACGTTCCTGGATGCAAATGGGGCTTTATCGCAGGGCCATGCAGCAATTGATGCCATTCCGGGAGCGCACGGACGTCCTGCCGTATCTGATAGCCTGCTGCCGCGGTCTTGGCGAAAAAGAGTTGATGAAACAATTCGAAACCCGTCTGGAATCCCTTCACAGAGATAATAATCAAGTTTAGGTTGCTTAAGCCGATACATTCCATGTAGACGGCCATCTTGCCTAGTTGCATGGCCTGGAAACGGAGTGTGGCTGAACAATATTGGATACTTGATGGATAATGAAAAAACCCTCCATCCATAGGCGTCTCTTCGTCGGTTGTTTCGGGTTGACGATTTGTTCTTCCTGCTTGACAGCCGGGGTGATTTGTTACTCCAGATACCATGGAATTGATCACCTTTCCCAATTGGCAGCCGACAGCCGGTTGGCTGGCTGTATAGGGTTGACGGTTCTTGTTGCCGCCTTCATTGCCCTGCTTGGATCTTTACTGGCATCTGACTGGATGCAAAGACCTTTCATGGAAGCTTTGCAAAGACTCCAGTCCAGGTTGATGGAACAGACCCATGGAAATGGAGTAAGGTCCTGCCGGCCCAGTCAAGGCGATGAGTTTGAGCAACTGGAAGCCTGCCTTGACGAATTCATGGCCAGGATGAAGCAATACAACGATAAGCTCAAGGAGCAGGTTCGGCGACGGATAGCTATTCAGCAGGAACTGGGTGAAAGCAGAATCCTTTTCGATACTTTTATGCAGCATTTGCCGGCCCTTGCATTTATCAAAGACGATAAAGGACGTTATGTTTACCTGAATGAAGCCTGGGATCGTATTTTCAGGCAGGAAATTCACCAGATGCTGGGCAAAACTGATGCCGGCCTTTGGCCGGAAAAAGTATCTGCTGTTTTACAGGCAAATGATAAACAGGTTTTAACCAAGGGCCAAGTTTTGCACACTATTGAGCAGTTGAAAACCGAAAAAGGCCGGAAGTATTACATGGTGGTAAAGTTTCCCCTGGCGCGCAACGGTAACCGGAGGTGGCTGGCCGGTATTGCTTTCGATATAACCGACAAGATCCAGGCGGAAAACGACAAGGCCAAACTGGAGGCCCAGCTTGTCCAGGCCCAGAAAATGGAAGCAATCGGCGCCCTTGCAGGTGGCATAGCTCATGATTTCAATAATATCCTGGCGGCCATAATGGGATACCTGGAGATTGCCAGGATGGATCTTGAACCCGGGCATCCTGTTCAGAACAGGCTCGAACAGGTTTTGAATGCGGCCAATCGCGCCAAGGACCTTGTAAAGCGGATTCTTACATTTTCACGTAAAAACAACCAGGACCGACAGCCCGTCGACCTGGTTGGAGTAGCCCGTGATGCTTTGAAGCTGTTAAGGGCTTCCCTGCCTTCCAACATTGAGATCAGGGAGAAAATTAATATTTCGGAAGCCATAGTAGTGGCCGACGTTACCCAAATGCACCAGGTTATAATGAACCTTTTCACCAATGCGTCCCACGCCCTGGAAGACGACGGCGGGCAACTTTCCCTGTTGATTGATAATGTCGTTATTCACGATCCCGGGAAAAACGGGCATGTCGACCTGCCGCCGGGTAAATATATCCTGTTACAGGTAAGTGACACCGGGCATGGAATTCCGGAGGCGATCCAGGACAGGATATTTGAACCTTACTTTACCACAAAACCGAAGGGCAAGGGCACGGGTATGGGACTGGCCGTGGTACATGGAATTGTCAAGGGCCACAGCGGTGTCATAAAACTGAAGAGCAAACCGGGTCAGGGCACATCCTTTACGGTTTACCTGCCGGAGGCCGAGGAGATGTTTTGCCCGCTGCCGCAAAGAGAGGAAAAATTGGTCGGAGGGGTGGAAAGCATCCTTTTTGTAGATGATGAACAGGCTCTGGCTGAACTCGGTGGCCAGATGCTTTCCAGACTCGGTTACAAGGTGGAAATAAGGACCAGTGCCCTGGAGGCTCTGGCGGCTTTCAGGGACCATCCGGGCAAATACGACATGGTTATTACAGATTTGACCATGCCCAACATGACCGGTGATGTCCTGGCAGGCAAGCTTATCGAGTTGAGGGCGGATTTACCCGTGATTTTGTGCACTGGCTACAGCGCCCGGGTAAACCATCTGAAGGCTGGCAAAATAGGCGTGGCCGCCTTTTTATACAAGCCACTTTCGGTAAAGGAATTGTCGACCACGGTTCGCAATATCCTGGATCAAAATCGCCGACCCAGGTTGATGGCTCAATGAATTAGCAATGCCCCTTTTTCTGTAAGCCGAACCTCGGGAACCGGCCCTTTGCGGTACTCGATAAACCCCTTGGACATTAACTCTTTGAGGGCTTTTTCAAAGTCCTTTTTTTCGTAGCGGTCCAGGTTGTTCAGGTATTCCCGGACCAGCCAATCCGGTGGAAGCACGTCGTCAGCCTCACCGTTGATGGCACGGAATTTATCGAGAATATCTCTTTTGATCGATTTTTTGTCCTTGGGCATACCCACAACCCCCAGGCAGATTGTACATTTTACACCGCAATCAGAAGCGGTTGCTTCACTTTGTCCAACTCTAAAATCTAATCCCTATTTTTCAGATTGCAATAACCCGGGTTGAACACTTGGCAAGACCGCTTTTGCAAGACGTGTTCATCCCGGATTTTGCAGCTGGCGAGTTTGCCGAAGATGCGAGGCGGAGGGCAGGCAGACGTACTATGGTACTTCAACTGCCCTCCAACAAAGCAGATTCGGTAAAATCGCCAGCCCCTTGCGGCTTCAAATGCCTGATGATTTATCACCTAATGAACTTCACCTTTCGGGTGAAAGCACGGCAGGGAACAAATATATGCTAACTATGTAAAAATTCGATGCAATTGCTTATTGTAGGCATTTGAAGTGCATAATCCGGGTTCATCGGGTGCAAGGGGCGGGGGTGCGGCGGTATATGGGCAAGATGACGCAGCCGCGGACAAAAGCCCTGGGCAAGCAATTTCCCTTCTGGCAGTTCAGCTGGAACATTTGGCCAGATTGACCTTCAGGTTTATCTCTCAGACCCGTTTTTGATTGACCAGTCGGGCAAAGTGCTCGAATGAGCGGTCATAGGTACGCTCTGCATCATCAGGGAAACAACAGGCGGGAAGCTGGCGCATCCTTAAATGGTAGCTTATGCATTCACAGCAGATTCCCTTACGGGAGCAGGGACTGTAACTGCAGTTACACCGTTCAAGGTTACGTTCCTGGTTGCATTCCATGTTTAAAGTTCTCCTTTTAATCCGATTTCTTCGGCCACCTCGCGCATTCCCATGATGGTAGCTGTTATCAGTTCGGTACGTTCGATTCCCAGCATTTGGGCTCCCTGGTCAATAACAGCCCTGTTTACCCCTGCGGCAAAGCGTTTGTCTTTCCATTTTTTCTTGACCGACTTGGCCTTGAGGTCGAGAACGCTTTTGGATGGTCTTACCAGGGCTGCGGCTGCCACCAGCCCGGTCAATTCATCGATTGCGTAAAGGGTTTTTTCAAGTTCGGTTTCAGGTTTAACCTCACTGCAAAGTCCCCAACCATGGCTTACCACGGCCCGTATATAATCTTCCGGCCAGCCCTTTTGGCGCAGGATTTCGGCTGTCTTGGTACAGTGCTGGTCAGGGAACTTTTCGTAATCCAGGTCATGAATCAGGCCGATAACACCCCATTTTTCCTCGTCTTCCCCTTTTTGCCGGGCAAAGTAACGCATTACCGCCTCAACTGCCAGGGCATGTTTAAGGAGGCTTTCATTACTGTTATACTCGGTGAGCAAAGTCCAGGCCTGCTCACGGGTGGGAACGGACATTTACAGCTCCTTTTTTATTCTTCATCATCCTGGTAACGAGCCTGGATCGAGCGGATCACTTCCAGGCGGTTGAAAAAGATTTCCACCAGCTCGGGGTCGAAGTGTCGACCGGATTCCATTTCTATTTGTTTGAGTATCTTTGACTCATCCCATGGTTCTTTATAGCTCCGCCTTGAACTCAGGGCGTCAAAAACATCGGCTAAGGCGACTATCCTGCCGAACAGTGGGATTTCTTTACCTTTTTTGCCTCGAGCGTCTCCGTTGGAAAGCTCGAAGCCCTTGATGGGAAGGCCCGTGCCGGGATCGATATGTCCGGGATACCCGCTGCCATCCCAGCGTTCGTGGTGGTTAAGGGCCACGATTCCGGCGGCTTCGTCGAAATCTGATTGGCGGTTTTCAAAAAGCCGGGCTCCCTGAATTGTGTGCTGTTTCATGATTTCGTATTCATCATCACTCAAACGGTCCGGTTTTTTCAGGATCACATCGGATGTAGCCACTTTACCAACGTCGTGGAGCATGGCAGCCATGCGGAGGATATCCCGGCTTTTGTCGATTTCTTTTTGGGAAAGCTGACGCTTGAGAGCCCATTGCTCGTAAATTTCGACTGAAAATCCAGCCACCCGATTGACGTGGGCCCCGGTTTCTTTGGGATCACGCATTTCAGCCATTCTGATCATGCGCAGAATAAGGGCGCGGGTCATTTGGGCCCGTTCAAGGGCGACGGCCGCAATTCCAGCGAAATGGAACATCATCTTTTCATCTGCGGTGGTGAAAGTTGTAATTCGGCCGTTTTCATCCTGGGCATTTATGATTTGCAGAATGCCGAGGATGTCACCCGTGGCTATGGTAAGAGGAACTGTCAAAATCGACACCGTGCGGTATCCGGCAGTTTGATCAAAGCGTTTACTGAACTTGTATGGAAGGGCTGGATCAAGGCGGTACACGTCGGCAATGTTCAAGGATTGGCCGGTGGCCGCCACGTAGCCGGCGATGCTCTTCTCATCGATTGGAATTTTGAAAGTAGAATAAACCAGTTTTTCCCCCCGGGGCAGTTTGTTCTGGAGGGTCTCATTCTGGGTATAGGAAAAATGAAGCCATTGCTGGTCCCTGATGTAAATGGAACCTGCATCGGCATTGACAAATTGGCGAGCCCTGGTAAGGACCCGCTCCAGGAGAATATCAAGGTCGTTGATCTGGTTAAGTTCGACGCCCAGGCGGGTGAGGCTGTCGAGTTTTTCCTTTTCAGTCAGCACGCGTTTGCCTCCGATTTACAGCCCAATTCCACGGCAACCTTGCGATATGGTAGCCATTATTTTTTATCGATCCCTTGTTGCGGCGTCAATAGGAAAAAATGATGCTTTTACAATATACCCCGGGATTTGATTACCTAACCATTAAATTTTTTACTTTGAAATACAGAAAGATAAAATTGTCTCCACGAACCGGTCGGTTGCCTCCACAGGTATGGAATGGCCGCAGTCATTGATTTGTTGGTGTTTACCTCCGCAGGTCGCAGCCAGTCTCTTGGCTCCCTCCTGGCTTACCAAGGGATCATCACTGCCGGTCAGGACCAGCACGGGAGTGTCGAGCTTGCGCATCAGGCGGGTCATGGACGGATAACGGCCCATGGCTTCAAGATGGGCTTTTAAGTGGGCCTGCTTATTGCGCCTTACAATAGTTTTGGCCATTTGGCCCAGCATTTTTTCGTTGCGGCGCAGGTAGCTTTGTCCAAAAACGTGGGGCAAGGCCGCCCAGACCATTGCTTCCAGGCTGCAGGCTTTAAGGATTTCGTACCAACTGCGCACTATCATACGGGTACGGTAACTAGCCCCTGCCGCCGTACTGCAGAGCACTGTTTTATCCACCAGGGCAGGGGTTTTTACCGCCAGTGCCAGGGCAATGTAAGCCCCGTGGCTCAAACCAACCAGGCTGACCTTGTCCAGGCCCAGGTGATCCAGGAGGGCCTCCAGGTCGGCAAGATGCAGATTCAGGCCCAGCGGCATTTGTCCGGATTCACTTTGCCCCTGGCAACGGGCGTCGTAAAGCAGGACATTGAAACGGGATGCAAGGCGCCGGGCGACAGTTTTCCAGTTGAGGGTTGTCTGCAAGGTTCCATTGAGCAAAACAATTGTCGTCCGGCTTGGGTGAGTTTCAAGCATTTCGTAGAACAGACTGCATCCATCGTCGGTTTTGAAAAACGGCATGGCTCTTTTCCCAGGTTCTGGTATATAGGCAGTTAGAATATCATTGACTGCCAGGTCTGCCAAGGGTTCAATCCGGCAGGCCGGAAAGCGAAGACTGTCATGACAAGCAAAACCAGGACAATTGCCACTGTTTGTACCCGTGATTGTTACGATTCTTGCGGCCTGTTGGCCAGCAGGAGTGAAGATGGCCGCCTTGAAAAGGTAGAAGGCGATCTTTCCCACCCGGTAACTGCCGGATTGACCTGCCCGCGGGCGGCCGGTGATAACAAGCGACTGTACCGCAACCGGGTTCAGCAACCGGCTGTGCGTGAGTCCGGGGATTTTCAGACAATAGACTGGTCCCGGGCCATGGATATTTTTTCTACAAGGTTAGAGCGGGTTTTGGACAAGCATGGGCCTGAAGCTGTCCTGTTGCTGGATTATTCCGGCAACTGTGGTTTGCTGGCGGGCGGTTTTTATAAGCGGCTTTGGAACATGTTGGGGGTAACCCGTACAGACCATGCCGTTTGCAGCCGTAGCGGCAGGGTCGGTATAGGCTTGCATTACGGTCGGACTTACGGGGTCCAGCCAGAAGACCTCGTGTCCAGGAAGCTGGTGGTTTTCTGGGGGTTTAATGCCGCTGTAAGTGCACCTCATCTTTGGCTCAAGGCACTGCAGGGCCGCAAGCAGAACAAGACGATTATTGCGGTGGTCGATTCCTGCAAAACCAGGATGGCCCAGACTGCTGATCTCTGGATAAGGCCCCGGCCCGGTAGTGACGTGGCTCTGGCCCTGGCGGTTATGCGCCTGCTGCTGGACAGCGGCCAGGTAGACGAAGAGTTTGTCAACCGGCGTACCGTGGGATTTGAAAAACTGGTCGATCTGCTTTCCGGGTACAGCCTGGATAGGGCCTGCACTGATTGCAGACTGGAGCTGAAAGATATACGGGCCCTGGCCGATTTATACGGCCGCCTCAAACCCAGTGCTACCATGATCGGGATCGGATTGCAGAAAAACGACCACGGGGCCGACCAGGCCAGGGCGGTG
>JALVQM010000444.1 GCA_027025615.1 Desulfobacteraceae bacterium
GTAGCCATGCTTTGCGCCAAGCTTATCAGCGAGACTTTGCCAATTCCGCAAGCCCTGGCCCGCCTGGAAGAAATAGATCAAACCATGCCCGGAAAATATTACATCAGTTTTTACCTGGGCAAAATTTACAGCGACATGGGCAATTCCGCCCAGGCCCTTGAATACATGTACCGTGCCCTTGACCACAACCCGCCGGGCGAAGATGCCGCCAGCATTTACAGCTATATTGGAATCTGTTTCAAAAACCAGGAAAAATTCGACCAGGCCCTGGATGCCCTGAACCAGGGTGAAAAACTGGACCCGGAAAGAACAGATATTTATAACCTGATGGGATATTGCTATTTCAAGAAAAAGCAATATAGCAAGGCAGTTGCCTGCTTTGAAAAAGTCCTCGACCTCGATCCTGGTTCGGCTATTGATTATGCCAACCTTGCCGTAAATTACCGAGCGCTGGGACAGACTGAAAAAGCAATCGGCTATTATCGGCTGGCGTTGGAGCTGGACGACAGCATCGACTTTGCCCGGCAACACTTGCAGGAACTGGAGGCCGGTTGAAGTCAGTGCTGTCCATTTAGCTCGTGATAAATTTCAGCACCTCATTAACGTTTCAATAGTTCTCCGGCCAGGGATCTGTAGTCAAGTGCGCCGTAACTACTTCTGCGGTAGTAAACCACGGGCTTTCCGACTTCAGCACTGTCAGCAATGGTCGTATTTACCCGTATGGTTGTATCGAAAACCAGATCGCGGTATCGCTCATCAGCTTTCAGGCGTTCAAGGATACGGGGACTTACCCTGGTCCTGGAATCATAAAATGTCGGCACGATACCGGCTATGTGCAAATCCGGATTGATGGCTTCCCTGACTGCATCAACCGTGTCAAACAACTCTTCCAGGGCCCCATAAGCATAGGGATGTGTCTGGCAAGGCACTATTACTTCTTTTGCATATGCAAACACATTAACAGTAAGCAGGGAAAGGCTTGGCGGGGTATCCAGGAGAACAAAATCGTAGCTGCCATCTACTGTATCCATGGCCTGGCTCAACCGATCTTCTCTTCCTTCAACATCAACCAGCTCGACTTCCGCACCTGCAAGGTCTACATGGGAGGGAACAACGTCAAGGCCCTGCCAGGATGTACTTACAATCGCTTGTTCCGTACTTACCCCTTCATCTCCGTTTATCAAGTGGTAAACATTGACTTGCTGTTGATCGGGATCAAGCCCTAACCCCTTGGTGGCGTTGGCTTGGGGATCCATATCAACCACTAGGACTTTGATTCCCTGTTCCGCCAAGGCGGCAGCCAGATTGATAACCGTAACAGTTTTTCCCACTCCACCCTTTTCATTGGCAATCGCAATCTTTCGCATACACTCTCCCCGGAAAATAGTAAAGATGATTGAATATGATTAAATATCCCTCCGCTGCTGTTGAAAAACTACTGTCCTTTTCAGTTTTACAACAGTCTTTCAGTTTACCATCCGGCTTTTCTCCAATTCAACTATTTGCTGGTCCAGCAGTTGGGTTTCCTGGAGTATCTGCTCAAGTGCACCGGCTTTACTTTCCAGGACCTGAATATAATTTTCTCGCTCTTTACGTGTGCCCGTCATGACTTCAAGAGTCTGTTTCAGGTCGGTCAGGTAGCTTTCAAACTGTTTGGACATTATCTCTTTCTGCCTGGCAGCCGCAGCATCCACCAGCTTAATAAGGTACTGGAACTTGATGTTTTCCCTGTAGTCTTTGAATTGATCCAGCAGGGATCTTTTTATCTCCTTTTTCATCCTGACTGCTGCGGCCGAAAGGGCCTGCAGGCCCTGCTCAAAGGCCGGCCGTTTATCATGCTTGAAGACCTGTCTGAAAATCCTGACCACGGCGTAAAACCCAAGACGCATTATCGCCTCGGTCTTAATATTCGCTGAATAACGCAGGTTTGCTCTGGAAGAGGGAAGATGTAAGTTTATAATCTGTTTGACTTCTTCCAGATCAATATTCATCGAGGCTTGTTGCGGAGCCGCCTGCAGATCGATTCCGTAAGGGAAAAGGGTTTTTCCGTAAGCTTCCATGGCCTCGTCCATCATCAAACGATATGGTTCGCTTACCTCGGCAAGACGGGCCTTGATATCAACTTCAGTTTCCTGGGTGAACTTTATAATGACCGGATTTATATTCTCGGTCAAATACCTGTCAACAGCCTGCCTGAATTCCTGGAAGACCAGATACACAGTAGCTGTAAAACCTGATTGCTCCAAGGATTGCCGGTACTTATCCACATCTACCTGGTAGCTGTCCACAAAGGCTGAGGCTGTTCTGGACGGCCCGGTCCTGTTGTTTTCAAAAAAATTGTCGACAGCCTTTTTCATTTCGGCCTTTATCTTGCGTGTCGCACCATCAATGGTGCTGTTAATCATAGACTGGATTTGACGCATGTGGTTTTGATGGCCGGCAATCCTTTCAACCAGTTCCTTTACATCTCCCTGGTTTCTTTTGGAAAGATCGTGATGCAGATTTATCCAATCGGCAATTCTGCCCAGCAGCACCACAAGGCGCTGGAGATGGCTTTTGAGCAACAGAGCGTATCTGCCCACGCTCAAATTTTCCTCCAGGAAGGCCAGGAACTGTCCGCTGGACTGTTCTGAATAATCAATAATCTCCTGTTCCAGGCGCCATTGCTCCAGGCGGTGCCGGTCCTTGACCTCCAGGGTTTCCGAATTGGCATTCAACAACCGGTAAAGGGCTGAAAAAGTAAACATTCTTGGATTGTCCACCAATAACGCCAACTGCTCGCCGACTTTCTTTTCCAAAACAGAAAGTTCATCAAGGGATCCATGTTCCCCTATATCGCAATTAAGTACGAACACCAGGTTTGAGGCCATACCCATGCGCTTGAGCATCGATAAAAAACGTATATCAGCTTCTCTCAGTCCCATCCGGCTGCTGATTACATAGATAACCAGGTGGGCAATGAGCAGGTAATCCTGAATCATTGCCAGGTGAAGAGGGTTGGGGGAATCACTGCCCTGGCAATCAGCGATTTCCATATGCTCGTCCAAAGCCTCGTTGTCGATAACCAGTAGCAAGTCTTTCAGGTAAACTGCCAGGCAATCCTGGGCAACGAAATCGCGATGCTTATGGAACTCATCGCCAATGTAATCCACAACGGCATTGTCGGCCGTTACCATCCCTTCAACGCTTTGGTAACCTTCAAGGTAGGTTTTTAATAAAACAGAATTGGCATTCAGGGTATCGTTCAGAACCTGCAACTCTCCATCAAGTTCTGCCAGGGCCCGTCCCAGGTCCTGACGTTCAATTTGCCTGCGAATATCAAAAGTGCCTTCTGAACTTCGCCAGTTATTGGAAGGCAGGAGTACCAGTGCCCGTTCTATCTCCTGGTTAATTTCATCCCAGGACTTGAAATATAGACGGGCCGCCAGGTTATCACCACGCCTGACCCGGGTGACAATGGAGGTGATCACCCCTGCCCCCCGTTTCAGATAATCTTTACGCAACAGGGAATTTACAAGGGTGCTCTTGCCGGACTTTATGGCGCCAACGACAGCCACCCGGACTGTGTCAGTGTCAAGGCGTTCATTAATGATTGCCAGATCTTTACGCCAGGAATCCAGATTTTCGCCCGGTCCCGGAGACAAGTTTTCCAGGTCGCCGAGATGATCGTTTATTTTTCGGCACAGTTTCTGAAGCTCATTTTTCGCTTCCTGAAAACGGTTCATAGGCAAGACCTTCTTCGATTAATTGATTTACTGATATCCTTATACATATATTCCATAGTAAAAGGCATGCTCATCAAGTTTTTCAGGACGGCCACAGCCTGTCTCGCTTGACTGATTCCGGGTTTTACTGTCGGCAACTTCGTATACCATGATAATCACTTGTATATTCAATGTTTTCATGATATAAAAGAAATCAAACTGCCGAATCCGACAAGTTCGTGGTTGAATTTCAACTCAAAGGGAAAACCAATGTCAGAAAAACATCCAGAGTGCCCGCTTTATAATCCCTTGAACTGCAAGGAATATTACAATCCCAAGCTCTGTGCTTTCGTCCGCAAGGACAAGGTCTGCCTTAAGAAAAAAAAGACCAAAACCAAACCTAAACCTAAAAACAGTTCAGAATAGAGCACCGCTATGATCTTTTAAAAAACCTCCATTGAGCCAACTACTTCATGCGTGTCCCGCTTCACCTGATAAAAGTTCAGGATCAACCCCTATTTTACGCAAGGCTGTTTTCCAACGTTGTTCAATTGGAATATCAAAAACAACCTCCTTTTCATACGGGGCCGTCAGCCATACATTGTTGGAAAGCTCTAATTCCAACTGTCCCGGTCCCCAGCCGGCGCATCCCAGGGTAATCAAAAACGAAGATGGTCCCTCGCCCCGGGCAATTGCCTCCAGGATATCCCGCGAATTACTCAAAGCCAGATTATTGTTGATTACCAAACTTCCTTCCCATTGCAAAGGGGCCGAATGAAGTATAAAAATTTCGTTAATATGTACCGGCCCCCCAATATGGACAGGCAAATCCCCGAAAGAATCAATGTACTTGATATCGAGTTCTTTGAAAATCATACTGCTCGTTACCGCATTATGAACCCGGTTGACAACGATACCGACTGCACCATCCCTGGTATGTTCTGACATGCAGGTGACAGCCTGGTAGAAATTTGGGTCCATAAGTTCAGGCATTGCTATAAGCATTTGTCCCTTGAGGGATTCTGAAAAAATATTGTTCATGGTATCTTGTTTCACACGCTGTTGAGTGTCCCGAATATGCCACCACTGGATTCTGCAACAGGAAATTTATTAAGATCATAGGCAATGTCGTTATCTAAATCAACCAAAGCGACAATCCATTTGCAAGCCTTATTAGGAAACATTTTCGGAGGCAGTGGTAACTTCAGGCTACAACCAACCTAAGCTTTTGACAATATTGTTAACTTGACATATAGTTTATTGAAATTTGGATTTATGACCAACAATACCGGACCCGAAAGTAATGCAGACTCTTTTAAAAATAACAGACCTGACGCGCGAGCTGAATATCGATTTTTCGAAAATAGAACGCTACGCCCAAAAAGGTCTGATTATTTTTAAAAACACCAACAACGGTGATATTTCAGCCGGGCCTGTTGAACTGGCCCGCCTGAGATTCATTATGAAGGCCGAAGAACTCGGATATTCCCTTGATAACATAAATCGCCTTGTCGGCCATGCTTACTCTGTGCTGCGCAGCGACAACCCGCTTGAAAGCAGCCGTTCCTTTGCCGAAAATGTGTTTAAGGCCCTGGAAACCGATCTCAAAAACCAGGACCCCCTTGAGCAGTTGAACACCAAGTGCGACTTGCGCCTGCTTACCGATTATCTTGCTGAACTTAAAAACATCAAGGACCTACCCGCTGAACCAGAACCTGAAAAGCCGGCAAAATCCATCAAAACGCCGGCAAAACCCAAACATCTTAAAAAGGTTGCACCCAAAAGCAAAGTCCCTGAAAAAAAGCCGGCAACAGAAATTCCCGGGCCAACAGTTGAAAAAACCAAGTCCGGCCGGTGGATGCTTTACCTTGGTCTTGTAACCCTGGCAGCCATAGTTGGCGTATTCTTTCTTTTCAATAAAAACACAGGTGAGAAGATAAGCCGGGATACAAAATCCAGTATCTTCAGGCATGCTGAAGAACAATCACCGCCTGCCATAACAAAAGAAAAATCTTTCCCTGTCCCCAAGCTGGAACCGACAGTCGAAATTGCTGAAAGTGCCCCGGAAAAGAAAACTCCACCTGCACCTGAACAACCTGAACAGCCGATAGTTTTACCCCAGCCCGTTGTTCCAGATCTGCGGGAGCTAGGTCCTCTTGCGCCACAACCCTTGCCCCCTGCCGACACCCTGAAAACCGAAAGCGAAGTAAAACCTGCAGCTCAAAGCTCAGAACCTGAAAAGACCGAAGTCACAGACAACACGGCTCAAGTTCAGGTTGATGCCATATTTATAAAGGGTTTCAACTTGACATTTTTACAAGCGGAAAAAACCTATACAGCCAGTTTCCAGATTATTAAGAACAAGGATTTTCCCCAAGACAAGATAGCCGGATACACTTTTGTACTGTTACAGGCCGGGTCAGACAGGATAATTCCCATTCCTGAAGTAAACTTGGCAAATAACCTGCCCTCTGATTATCGCCGGGGCAATTATTTTTCCATAGCACGTTTGAAAGACCAGAAAACTTCCCTGCAACTTGATATACTTCCAGACCAGATAAGCTCAGCTACTGTCATTGTCTATTCAGCAAGCGGATCAATCCTCAAGTCTGAAAAATTCAAACCCAGGATCAAAGTTATAAGAACTTCCCCAATAAAAACGGAAAAGCCGCAGCCCAAGCGGCCTGACAAGTCTTCCGGCCAACCCCGGTCCAGGGAATCCGGCAACAACCAGGCTGTCAGGGCAAAAACTCCCATATCTGAAGAAGCTGTAAAGTGGGAAAGCAAAAGTTATAACCTGGTTTTGAAAGGTAAATACGCCGAGGCCATAACCGCCGCATCCAGGGCAATCAAGCTGGACCCCGGTCGAATAAACCCTTATATAAACCGGTCGCTGGCCTATATTGAAATGGAAATGTACATAAAGGCCATCAGGGATTGTGATAAAGTTCTGATGATGGACCCTGGAAACGCCCTTGCCTATAACAACCGCGGTCTTTCTTATCACCGCATGGGGAAAATGGATCAAGCCCGGACGAACTATAAAAAGGCCTGTCATCTTGGTCTTGAACTTGGATGTAAAAACCTGGCAGACCTGGAAAAAGAAAATAGAATCGTATCGTTGCTAGAGGCCAGTCGCAAGGCATTTCTGGCCAGAGACTGGTCATCGGTAATAAAATACACAACTGAAGTTATAAACCTTGATCCGTCAAACTCGGTAGCCTTTACCAACCGCTCGGCTGCCTATGCTGAAAAGGGCCGGCTTAACAAAGCCCTTAAAGACTCCATGCAGGCTTTACAGATAGATCCATCTTTTCCCCTGGCATACAACAACAGGGGTTATGTATATGAACTGATGGGAAAAACAAAAAAGGCCACAGCCGATTATCTCAAAAGCTGCAGCCTTGGTTTTGACCTTGGATGCGAAAACCTGGCCAGGCTGGGGAAAAGCCCCTAGCCTGGGCAAAAATCTAGTAGTTTTCCAGCATCTTTAAATTTTCTTTTGCTATCTCGGTAAGTTTTTTACCCTTGTATTGTTTGCTGCTGGTAACTGCAGCGCGACTATCCGGGTTCAGCTCCAACACCTTGCGATACATTTCCCTGGCCTTGTCAATTCTGCCGGTATTTTGGTACAAAACCCCAAGATTAAGCAAGGCATAAGGATTGTCCGGGTTAATGGACAAAGCCACCTTTAGATTGGCTTCGGCCTTTTCATAGTTACCTTTCATAAGCTCCTGGTAACCCTGGTCGGCCAAAAAAACATCCTGTTTTACCGTGCCTGAGCTGCCTGAACATCCAAGTGCGATAATAACAAACAGCAATACCGAACAACAAAATACTATTCTTGTTGCGTGCATTTTAACCTCTTTGTCAAATAGATTGAAGTAAGTTGTCTTGGCGGGTGTTAATAGTGGTGATGGAAGCAATTTTAGCTATCCTGTAATATCTGACCATAGTTCCTTAATGTTCTGAACAACGACGTTCCTTCGTTTTTCATTTTTGCGCCTGTCTTTTCCGCTGCGCCGGTCGCCGTTGTTACGCCTTTCAGGAATATGGACAGTATAAGAAAATTGCCTTCTATCATGCCCACTGCGGCGATCCTTGATTTTTTTCAAATTTATAACGGTTTTCATGATAAGCTTCTTCTTTTCATGCTGGTTATAAGTTTTTCATTTCACGGTTCAGTTAAATTATTTTCTTGATTTTCAAAAGCGTTTCATATCGTTCGTGCATGCTGCTTTTTAACATTTTAAATAATTCCAATACGATAGCATCCCTTTCTTCTCTTGTTGTCATCAGATAATTCAGCCTTTGGTCTATACTTTTAAACAAAGTTTCAAGGTTATTGAGTCTTACCTCAAGGATATTGATTCTTTCAAGCGCATCACCAACATCCTTGTCATCGTAACTCAACAGATCAGCGTCTTTTTTTTCTTCTCCAACGGCATCCGTGAAGATACCACCGCTGCCACGTTCACGAATGACATCTTCTACAATTTTCTTGTCAATAATCTTCTTGTTATCGGCATATCCATAGACCAGGGCAGCATCACAAACCAGGTTTATTATCCTTGGTATACCGCGTGAATATTTGGCAATAAGATTCACGGCCTCTTCATTGAACATCTCAGGGTTTTCCGCCCCGCCAATAGTCAGACGGTACTTGATATAATTATCAACCTCCTGGCGTTTAAGCCCGTTTATGTGGCAATGGACGGTTATTCTCTGTACGATTTGTTCCAGTCGCTTATGCTGCAGCCTGTATTTGAGTTCCGGCTGCCCAACCAGGATAATCTGGATCAGGTGATGCTTTTCTGCTTCCAGGTTGGACAACATCCTGATCTCCTCCAGGGCTTTTTTGGCAAGATTCTGAGCCTCGTCAATAATCAGAACCACCCTCTGTTTTTTGGAGTACCGATCAATCAAGAACTCATGAAAAGCATCCATGAGTTCGGCTTTGTCCTTGCCGTTGATTTCAAGTTCAAATTCCCGGCAAATACTCTTTATAATCTGGTTAGGCGGAATATATGTATTGTTGATCAAACCTATCTCAATGTCATCGGGGATCTTGGAAAGCAGGTAATTTATCAGGGTTGTCTTTCCGGACCCGATTTCGCCGGTCACAACCACAAAACCCTTGTTTTCAGCTATAGCATATTCCAGGTGAGTATAGGCATTTTCATGCCCATCGCTCATGTAAAGATAATCCGGATCAGGCAGCAGGTTAAAAGGCTTTTCTTTCAAGCCATAAAATTCTTCATACATATTCTATTCACCCTTCTAGTCGGGTACGTTGTCTTCGTCTGTCCTGGTTTTGTTCAACACAGCACCGATAATCTTGCCTTCTTCCGAAAAAAGCCCCATTGCCTTTTTTAGTTCTTCCTGGGTGGTTTTTTCAGATTCAACAACGAAAAGAATGCCGTCGGCGAATTGTGACAAAATAAGGGGATCAGCACATGAAAGCACTGAGGGACAATCAAGAATTATTATTCTTTCATTGCCATAGCGGCATTTAAGATCCTCCAACAGACTCTCCATCCTTGGAGATCCAAGCAGTTCGGCTGAATTCAGGGCAACCCGTCCGGCAGGAATTATGGTAAGCTTCTCAATCCCCGGGTTGATAAATATGTTTTCAACCTCGGTTTGTTTTTCAAGATAATCAACAAGCCCTTTTTCCACTGGTAAGCCGAAAAAATCTGATGCAAAATCATTATGTTTACGCCACGGATTACGCAGGTCACAATCAACCACCAAGGCCGTCCGGTTATGTTCCCTGGCTATACTGATACCCAGGTTGATGG
>JALVQM010000445.1 GCA_027025615.1 Desulfobacteraceae bacterium
TCGATTCTCAGCTACGACGGCGACACTTCGTTTTCCTACATTGAGTCAGTCGCAATCCCCTCGCACGGGTCAGTCGATTCTCAGATTATTTCCCTGGTCAATTGAGTGTAAGAACCAGGAGTCGCAATCCCCTCGCACGGGTCAGTCGATTCTCAGGGCTGCTCATTTTTATTCATATAATTAAGGATATTGCAAGCCCTTTCAGGATAATCCGCCTGAAAACGGTCCCAAACCACATCCAAAAACTTATTTTTCAAAAGGGACTTTGTCATATAAATCTATAACTTTCAAATAGTTAACAATAAAAGGGTAATCCTGCCCGAAAAACAACATTTTCAG
This sequence comes from Desulfobacteraceae bacterium, assembly GCA_027025615.1. Taxonomy (GTDB): domain Bacteria; phylum Desulfobacterota; class Desulfobacteria; order Desulfobacterales; family Desulfosarcinaceae; genus JALVQM01. The sequence goes on from JALVQM010000445.1 coordinate 340, forward strand.
GATTTATGTTAAATTTTGTCCTTTAGCCTGTTTTCACTGATAAAATCATAAATCAGATGATTATCACTTCAGGATCTTTGCTCAAAGGCATTCCTCCAAGCAATACAACCTGCTCCCGACAACTAGCACACAACGGATAAATCCGGACACTGTCTTTGTCTTCATCTATGTGGCGATCTATCACCTCCAGCATCTCAGCATAAATCCGCTGATCCAGAAGACATTCAAAGACACTGTATTGAACCCTGTTTCCAAAATCCAACAGGGCCTTGGCAAGACCTGCTCTTCGCCTGTCATCCGGCACGTCGTAGGTAACCAAGTATAACATGTTTTCAGGTCCTTTCAAGGTATGGCTTATACTCTGACTTGCCTGAAACAGCGGCCATGGCCGCCTCTGCCTGTTGCCGGAAAAGGCACCGGAAACCGCCGCCTCCCCCTGCCTCCAAATTCCTGCGCCGCGGCTCTCGCAACCATTTATCCCAGTAATTAAAAAAAGTTTTCAGGGCTTGCTTTCGCAAATGACACCCGCCGGTCAGGGGGTCAAGTACAAAATCTTCGCTGGTCACCATTTTTCGGTTGACAAAGTTCAGCACGAAACGATCAGCAACCGGAGCCCGGAATTCTTCCATTAGATCGGCAGCAAGGGATGCCCGCCCGTAACGGGAGGAATGCAAGAATCCCAGGTAAGGATCAAAACCGAGTCCATCAAGCAGCGACGCAATTTCGTTAAACACCATTGTATAGGTAAGCGAAAGCAGGGCATTTACCGGGTCAGGGGGTGGCCGTTTGCGGCGACCGTCAAAATCGAAGTCGCACAACAACATTCTGCCAAAGAGGTTGAAATATACTCTGGCGGCCCGTCCCTCAACGCCCAGCAATTCGTCTAAACCTTCCTGTTCCGCGATGATTTTCTGCAGCCCGGCGATTTCTTTCATGCCGGACCGCAGCACATCATCGGGATGGTTGATGTGAGCTGCCCCCGCCTTTGCCCTGGATGAATTCAGCCAATCGCGCCCGTTTCTGTTCCAGGGTGTGCCCATCCCACTTGCCATCATAGCTTGGCCATTGCCCCAGGATCTCTTTTTCCGGAAGGTGCCACCCCACCTGCCCGGTAGGCAGATCTATCATCAGTACCGGCCAGTGCGGTTCTTGCGGGTCGTCAACGATTCCGGCCTTGTATCCCAATGACAGGGCCATCCGGCCCAGGGCCATGACGGCCTGGTTACGGTCAAAATACGCATCGTCAATGCTACTGCTTTGGTTGGTCATGCCTGACTCCGATCATTATTCTAATGTCTCTTCAGCAACGGCAATTTGCCGGTAACGTCCATCCGGCACAAGGGTACCAGATAACATCCGCCTTTGTTTCCAAGCTTTTCATTGCTGACAAACCATTCGAAATTTTTTTCTTCGATATCCTCGTTCTTCCGTTGGGGATAATGCACCGGTCCGGCCACTTTTTCCGGATTGCCAAGCAGGCGAATTGAATTTCCAAGTTCATCCTTCATGCTCTTTGCGTAGTCTTCGGCCAGCACAACCGGGCTCAAGCCGTTTCCCGGATCGCATTGGGATGCCGGCATGAAATCATATAACTCTGGCCAATCATCGCGGTTTTCACCAGGAGCGATCCAGACGCCCCCGTTGTATCTTTCCGGCCTGGTGCTTGCCGACCTGTAACGCTCCAAGCGGTTTATCAGGAAAAGACCGACGGGATCGATGCGGATACTGCCCAGCCCTATCGGCTTGCCCATCCCGAGCTTGTGTTCAAACTTGTCGTCCGGTCTCAACGCGAAGCACAGCAACCCCAACTCATCTTTACTGAGATTTTCAAAATCGATGTGAAAATAAAAAGACACCCCTTTTCTGATTGGCTGGATTCTCACCTTCTGTTTCGCCCTCTTGTCTTTCAGGCCCGGGCCATAGCGGTTACTCTTGCTCTCCCATGGCCAATAAGCATCCTTGGCGGCCTGGCAGCCGTTTTGGTCCAGTTTGACCGCCTCGCCGTCTTTGCGCAGGGCATGCAGGTAATATTTGCGGCCTTGGGGCTCACCGTTTCCCAGCGCCAAGTCCTGTTTTGAAAGGTATCCTCCTGAAGATTTGAAATAGAGGCAAGGAGCAGGGGGCTTGGGGCTGCTCAATATTTTCAGCGTCAGGGGATCTTCCAGCAGATCGCAGCCGGTGGAGGCGTTTGCAAGCCTTGCGAAAGACACGTTCACCTTGCCGGCAAAAGCAAGCATACCCTTTCCATCGAAACCACTTTTCCGCGTCCCTTTACTTTCTCCAGGGTCGTTGTTATCTTCTTCCACGAAGCCAAACAGCAGTTCAGCAGGCGAGATGTGGTTCCTTGCAGGATTGAAAGGCAGTAATTCAGGAGATATTTTTTCAAAATAATCCCAGACGCGGCCCTTATATTCCCTCCATATCATTGATACCGCAATGGCCCAATCGTTATCGCCAACCCTATCATAGAATACTATGTCACCGTCTTTAAGCCGCAGAATTTTTTCGCCGTACCTGGAAGGATCGGGATTTCTCTTAGTTCCCAGGGGATGATAAGGCAGGAACAAATAAGGTTCCTTTTCATCCTTGTCCTGGGACTGGGTACGCTGGTCGGCCATTTGGTGGAAACGCTCTATGGCGGTATCCATTTCTATGAGCTTTTTCGGATCCAACTTTTCGGGCACCTCGAAAAAATACTCGTTGTTGTTCAGGGACGGGAAATTGCGCATCGAACCTGCCATGACGTGGAACTTGCCCTTGATCCAGCCCGGGCGGCGCTTGGAAGAAAATTGAAGGCCGTTCTTTTTATCAGTGTTTTTGTAATAGAAA
>JALVQM010000446.1 GCA_027025615.1 Desulfobacteraceae bacterium
GCCTTATGTGACGGCCCCAATTCCCTCCCCCTTAGCTGGCTGCCGGATCTGTGGCAACAACTGATTTCTATCAGAGCCGTTGTCAATCAATCATGATGGTTTCGCAAACAGTCCGATATCAGCGTTGCGCATATTTAATTTTCAAAGGACTCAAAGGGTACATAGAGCCTAGGGCAATCAGCGTGTATTTTACTTTTCATGGAATATGGAACAATGGCATCAATCAAAGATAAATTGAGTAATATCAGTCTGTTGTTGCTTGATGTAGATGGTGTATTAACCAACGGTCAAGTCATTTATGATGACGACGGCAAACAAACCCAAATTTTCAATGTAAAAGATGGGCTGGGAATAAGGCTGATGCAAGAAAGTAACCTTGAAGTGGGAATAATAACCGGTCGCAGTTCACAAGCCTTGTTGCACCGATGCCATAATCTTGGAATAGACCTGCTTTTTGACGGCATCCGAGATAAGCTGGACGCCTTGAAGACCATCATAAAAAAAAGAGGAATTGAAACCGATAAGATTGCATTCGTCGGCGACGACCTGCCTGATTTACCCGTAATGGGTAACGTGGGGTTATCTATTGCCGTGGCTGACGCCCACCCCATCGTAAAGAATGCAGCTGACATGGTAACCCGGGCTGCCGGTGGAAATGGTGCCGTCAGGGAAGTGTGTGAAGCGATTCTAAAAGCCAACGGAATGTATGATAGCCTGATTAAAAAATTGTTAAGCAACGGAAAGCCAAATGACCGGAAGTAAAAAAATTCGCTGGTTATTGGCACTGGCTGCCACGGCATTGACAGGAGCTGCGATCTTATTGTTCATTTTTTCAGGCAACCGTTCAAACGGGATCTCACCTGGCAACCTGCTCCCTGACCCGAAAGTCATGATGAGCTTATCAAACGTTCACCAGACTGCCATCAAGGACGGCCGTACACAATGGGAACTTAACGCCTCGGAAGCCAAGTTGCTGGATGGAGGAAAAACAATGGAACTGGCCAAGCCTGAAGTCGGTTTTTTTGGCAAAGACGGGACCCAGGTAATGCTTCAGGCCGATAGAGGCCGGTTAAACCTCGAAACAAACGACATAACTGTATTTGGTCATGTTTTAATTGATGACAGCCGATATAAACTTTCAACGGAACAAGTTGAATACAAACATAAAGGCCAATTGCTAATATGCAATCGACCGGTACAAATATCCGGTCCGGGCATACAGATCAAGGCCCGTGAAATGAATTATGACTTAAAAACAAATATTGCCGAATTCAAAGGCCGGGTAGAGGGGGTACTAATTGAATTACCAGCCATCTAGACCTGATTACATGAATATGTGGCATTCGGGTTGCCATACGGGGTTTTTTATGAGCGGGTTACTTTCAGTGGGCCGAATAATACGGAATCGGCGTTTTACGGCTTTTTTGCTTGCTGCCATGGCTTTGATTTTATTTCCTGCAAGCCTGGCAAGCGCTTCAGACAAACCAGGTAAAAAAGACACGCCCGCCAAACCCATAAAAATTAATGCCGACAGTCTGACAATAAATGGCAATGGAAACTGGGCGGAGTTCACCGGCAACGTCAAGGTCGTTCAAGGCAAAACTACCATTGCAGCCCAGCGTCTTCGGATTTATTATAAAGGAAAAGGCAAGCCGGACCAGCCGACTAAAAACAAAGAAGAAGCAGAATTGGAAAAAATAGAGGCTTATGGTAATGTTCGCATTGTAATGGATAACAGGGTTGCCGTAACCCCCAAGGCAGTATATAGTACCGCGGATCAAACATTGACCCTTGAGGGCGATGGTTCACGTCTTCAAAGTGGAAAGGACAGGGTTAGCGGTAAAAAAATCGTGTTTTTTCGGCAACAAGGCAGAATTAAGGTTACCGGTTCACCCGGTAAGCAAGTTCAGGCCATTATTTTTAGCGACAAGGAGACATTGGACTGAATACGGCCGGATTTGGCAATCCAATATGGGGCAATGGTAACCTTCACCGGAAGCTGCTGGAGTTGGAGCATTGCCGGACTGTGCTTTATGGCGATTCTTGATATTCAAAACCTGGTAAAGGTGTACAATGGCAGAAAAGTTGTCAAAGGTGTAAGTATCAACGTCGCCAGCGGTCAAGTCGTCGGATTGCTGGGGCCAAACGGGGCAGGTAAAACCACGACATTTTACATGACCGTCGGGCTGATAAAAGCCGACAGCGGTAAAGTGTTTCTGGATGAAACGGATTTAACCGGTTGCCCCATGTATATCCGGGCCCGTAAAGGAATTGGTTATTTACCCCAGGAAGCATCGGTATTCAGGAAATTGACCGTACGTCAGAACCTGCTAGCTATCCTGGAAACACTGGCTTTGAGTAAAGAACAATGCAGGCGCCGCGCAGATGCCTTGCTGGAAGAACTGGGTATCACCCATATCATGAACAGCAAAGCAGGAGTACTTTCAGGAGGAGAAAGAAGAAGGCTGGAAATATCAAGGGCATTGGCTACCAGGCCTGCTTTCATACTACTTGACGAGCCATTTGCAGGTATTGATCCGTTGGCGGTCATTGATATAAAAAAAATCATCAGCCATTTGAAACAACGCAATATAGGAATTTTAATTTCAGACCATAATGTAAGAGAAACCTTGGAAGCATGCGACCGGGCATATATCCTGGCAGATGGAAAAGTGATCGAATCCGGTACACCTGAACACATTGCAGCGAGCAAAATTGCCCGCCGCATATATCTCGGAGACGAGTTCAAATTGTAATATGGCTATAGAACTTAGACAACAGTTAAAGCTGACCCAGCAACTGATAATGACGCCCCAGCTGCAGATGGCAATCAAGCTGCTCCAGCTGTCTCGCCTTGAATTAATGGATGCCATCCGGCAGGAATTGGAAGAGAATCCTACCCTTGAAGAAATTCAGGAGACATTGCCCAAGGAACAGCTCAGCCAGGAACAGCCGGAAGAACCTTCCAAGGCTGAACAAACCAAGGAAGTGACAATCGATGAAAAGTTGCCCAGCGATATCGATTGGAGCAACTACATCGACGAATACAATTCTCCGGGAAGAATTCGCTTTGAGAGCGAAGAAAGGGACACCCCACAGTATGAGGCTTTCGTTTCCGGCAAGGAATCATTGAGCGATCACCTTAACTGGCAGCTCTTGATGAGTTCACCGACTGAAACCCAAAAAAAGATCGGAAGCCTTATTATCGGCAACCTGGACAAAGATGGATACCTGAAGGCTTCTGTGGAAGAACTGTCAGAAACATCCAACATTCCAGTTGAGCAAGTTGAACAAGTTCTCAAGCTTATGCAGACTTTCGACCCACCGGGAATCTGTGCAAGAGACTTGACCGAATGTCTCCTGATACAGTCCAGACTGCTGGGAGTTGAGGACACCCTGGTAACCCAAATCATCAAAAACCACCTTAATCACCTTGAAAATAAAAATTACAGGGCCATTTGCAGAGCACTGAAAGTCAAGCTGGATGACGTTATTGCTGCCGTAAATATAATAACCGGTATGGAACCCAAACCTGGCCGCAAGTTCAGCTCGGAGGAACCACAGTACATAACCCCCGACATATATGTTTATAAGCATGAGGACGATTTTGTGATCATGCTCAACGATGACGGTATGCCAAAACTGCGGGTCAACTCTTTCTACAAAGATGCCATTAGCAAGAACAAAGAGATAACCGGAAGTGCACGCGACTATATCCAGGAGAAATTACGCTCGGCAGCCTGGCTGATACGGAGTATTCATCAACGCCAGAAAACAATTTACAAGGTAATGGAAAGTATTCTCAAATTTCAGAGAGACTTTTTCGAAAAAGGAATTACCCATCTGAAGCCCATGGTTTTGCGGGACGTAGCTGAAGATATCGGAATGCATGAATCGACAATTAGCCGTGTTACTACAAACAAGTATGCATATACTCCCCAGGGTATCTTCGAGTTAAAGTACTTTTTTAACAGTTCAATCAGACGTGTTCATGGTGAAGCAATTGCTTCGGCAAGTGTTCAAGAAAAAATTCGTCGCCTCATAGAAAGTGAAGATCCACGCAAACCTTATAGCGACAGTAAAATGGCAGAACTTTTGAAAGCCGACAATATTAACATAGCTCGTCGAACAGTTGCCAAATATCGGGAGATGATGGGTGTGCTGCCTTCAAACAAACGCAAACGGTTCTCATGATTGCAGCCTCAATTGCAACCATCGGCATGGTATCAATAAAATTGTCCAATACAGGCAACCAACAATATTTTTATAAAATCATGAATATTATGATATGTTATCCAGCCCGGTTTGTTAACCGGAGAATGCAGCCAACTTAAATCAAAAGGAGGCATAGCCTATGCAAACTTCAGTGACCTTCAAAAATATCTCCCCTTCGGATCATCTTAAAGCATACGTCAGCGATAAGCTGAATCGTTTCGATAAATACCTGTACAATCCGGCTGAAGCCAATGTCGTCCTTTCAGTGGAAAAATTCCGTCATATAGCTGAAATCAACATAGTAGGAGACCGTTTGTCAATAAACGGCAAAGAGGAAACCGAAGACATGTACAGCGCCATTGACATTGTGCTGGACAAGCTTGAAAAACAAATCAAAAAAAACAAGGAAAAGACAAGGGAGCGCCGCAGCGGCAAATACAGATCCAGGATTGAACCGGAAATGGCTGAAGTAAGAGGTTTTGAGGATAACACCCCTCATGTTGTGGAAAAACGTATCGATTATAAACCAATGGATGTTGAAGAAGCTGTAATGCAAATGGAACTGGTCGACAACTCCTTCCTGGTCTTTACCAATGCCCGTACAGAACGGGTTAACGTGCTGTATCGTCGAAAAGACGGCAATTATGGGCTCATTCAACCCAGCAGCTGATCAGGAATTTGCCTACAGAACCGGTTGGATGGAAGTGGTGAATTCATATGAAAATTCTAGATGTACTGCATGAAAATGCAATAATTATAGATCTAAAATCAACCCGAAAACTTGAAGTCATTAATGAATTGGCGGCACCCGTGGCCCGGCTCACGGGTGTCGACCAAGACATGTTGGTTAAAGTACTCATGGAACGTGAACACCTGGGAAGCACAGGTATAGGAGGGGGAATCGGCATTCCCCATGGCAAGCTTAAAGAGCTTAATGAGCCAGTACTGGCCTTCGGATTAAGCAGGCAGGGAGTAGACTTTGAGTCAATGGATGGTCGCCCGACTCACATTTTTTTTCTGTTATTGACACCAGATGATTCAGCCGGTTTACACTTGAAGCTCTTGGCAAGTATTTCCAAACTGTTGAAGCAGGAACCCATCAAGGAACAGTTAATGCTGGCCACCACCCCAGCTGATGTTATTAAAATTATAGAGGCGGCAGAGCAGGATGTTTGATTCAGTTGTAAAATGTCCGGTTGTGAAAAATTCAGACGCCTTTGCAACGCGGTCGAGAAAAAGCAGCGCGAGCGCCAAGCGATTATGAGCAATTGCGGTACCCCGCTGATTCAACGGGGCCAGTACAACACCATCCCCGCTTTGTCTCTGTCAACATCTTTGAAATGCTGACATAAACATTTGTCAAACCTGAATAATATAATTGTGGGTGCATAAAAGCATTGAGCAAGCCAGCCATTATAATCATTACCGGTTGCTCGGGATCTGGTAAAAGTACGGCCTTAGACACCTTTGAAGATGCTGGATTTTACTGTGTCGACAATATGCCTATAGTGCTACTGCCTGATTTTCTTACCAAGTTCACAAACAGGCTGAATTTTACGGCCGGCCTGGCTTGCGTTATGGATCTTCGGGACAGCACTTTTCTAGATAACTATCAGAATATAATCGATAAATTAAAAGCTACAGGCTGGACGATAAAACTTGTTTTTCTGGAAGCTGAAAATTTTGTATTATTAAGGCGTTACAGCCATACACGCCGGCGACACCCGCTAGACAAAGAATCAAGCCTTTTAAAAACCATCGAGGCCGAAAAACAACTTTTGGTTGATTTAAAAGGACAGGCAGACCATCTTATTGATACATCAGGTTACAGCGTCCATGAATTTAAATTTACGATTATCAATATAGCCCAAAATTATACGGCCATTAAAAAAATGGCCATCAACATTTTATCATTCGGTTACAAGTATGGAATACCACAAGATGCTGATTTGATAATTGACGTCCGCTTCCTTGCCAACCCTTTCTTTGTGCCTGAACTTAAGCCCCTTGACGGGGAAAGCAAGCCTGTCCGGAACTTTGTCTTGAAACATCGCGAAACTGAATTATTTTTGCAAAAGTATATCGACTTGATTGATTACCTGATACCGTTATATGAAAAGGAAGGTAAAACGTATCTGAATCTGGCCGTCGGATGTACCGGTGGGCAACACCGTTCAGTGGTTATTGCTCGTCAACTTTATGAGCATATCAGCCTTGACAGATCAACAGTAAGTCTGATCCATCGTGATATAAATTAAGTTTCAGTTTCGACTTGGTGTTGAAATACCTGGCAAATGGATGGGACAAGACAAAATGAGACCAAGAAGCAGCTGTTGTTATCTTGTTTAATGAATCAATTTTGGGCATAATTTTAACACAGCAAAAGCCGGACGAAACAGCCTTTCAACAACTGCAAACTTGTGATAACCGGTCCAGGACGGCAACGATAAAAATTATGTCTACGTATTTTTTACTAACCTTCAAAAAAGGAATGTACGATGATCGGCATTTTGCTTGTTACCCATCGCCGATTGGGAGAAACTCTTATAGACACGGCAACCTTTATATTCGGTGACAGACCTTCATCTGTTGAGTTCGTTTCTATTGATCTGGAACAGGACGCCAACAAGATGCGCCAAAAGATAGAAAATGGTATCAAAAAGGTAGACAACCACCACGGTGTATTGATAATGACTGATATGTTTGGTGGTACCCCTTCGAATCTAAGCTATTCATTCCTTGAGGACGGACGTATTGAAGTCATATCAGGTGTCAACCTCCCCATGCTGATCAAAGCTGTTAAAAGCCGGGAAGGTCAGGATCTTGGGCAACTTGCACAGGCCCTGGAAGCCTTTGGCAAACAGAGCATTTCCCTGGCAAGCGGAATATTAAAAGGTAACAAGCGCAAATAATCTATGCCTGTTTTTCGGGCAAAACCTTATGAAAACCTTCAAAGTGTCAAATAAAGGAGGTAACATGGGCGTCAAGGTAGGAATAAACGGTTTCGGCAGAATTGGCAGGCTGGCCTTCAGGGCAGCCATGAAAAACCCCGCAATAGATGTGGTGGCTATAAATGATCTGACAGACGCAGCGACCATGGCCCATCTTCTCAAGTACGATTCGGTCCATGGTATTCTTGAAGAGGAAATTGCTGCCCATGACAACTCGATAATCGTAGGCAATAAAGAAATCTCTTACACCGCAATCAAGGATCCTTCCCAAATTCCCTGGGAAGACCTGGGGGTGGATATAGTCATGGAATGTACCGGCCTTTTCCGTGAAAGAGAAGCAGCGTCCAAGCATCTTGCAGCCGGTGCGCGCAAAGTAATTATTTCAGCTCCGGCCAAGGACCCTGACATAACAATTGTAATGGGGGTCAATTCAAGTCAATACGATCCCCGCCAACATCATGTAATTTCCAATGCGTCTTGTACAACCAACTGTCTGTCTCCGGTCGCCAAAGTATTATTGGAAAATTTCGGTATTCGCAGTGGACTTATGACAACGGTACATTCATATACCGGCGACCAGCGTTTGCTCGACTTTCCACACAAAGACCTGCGCCGTGCCCGCTCAGCCAATCTTTCAATGATCCCGACAACCACGGGTGCCGCCCGCGCCGTTGCCTTGGTGTTGCCTGAACTTAGTGGCAAGCTCAATGGTCTTGCGATCCGCGTACCAACACCTAACGTTTCATTGGTCGACCTGGTGGTTACGGTTGAAAAAAGTGGTGTTACCGTTTCGGATGTTAACGCCGCCTTGAAAAACGCTGCTGAAGGTGAACTGAAAGGCATACTTGGCTTTAGTGAATTGCCGTTGGTTTCTGTCGATTACAACGGTATTACCCTTTCTTCTGTAGTTGATGGCCCTACCACTTATGTTATTGATCAAATGGTTAAGGTTTTGGCCTGGTACGACAATGAATCCGGATACTCGCACCGCATGGTCGATCTGGCCGCCATGATAGGCGGAATGCTTTAATTAATATAAAGGGGGATCTGCAATGGCTGAAAGGACACCGTTGATTGCAGGTAATTGGAAAATGCACAAAACCGGACCCGAAGCAGTCCAAGCTGCCGGCGAATTGGTCAAACTGACTGCGGATGCAAAGCAAGTCGATATTTTGATAGCTCCGGCCTTTACCTCATTGGCATTGGTTGCTGAAATTTTGGAGGGATCCAGAATAATGCTTGCCGGTCAAAATATGCACTGGGAGCCTAAAGGCGCTTTTACAGGCGAAGTCAGTGCTGATATGCTTCTGGCAGCCGGATGCAGCCATGTAATCCTGGGCCATTCGGAAAGAAGGCAATTTTTCGGTGAAACAGATCAAAACATAAACAAGAAATTAAAATCAGCCCTGGCAGCTGGGCTAAAATCCATAATTTGTATTGGAGAGTCTGAAACTGAAAGAGATGAAGGAAAAACCTTTTCCGTACTTGACAAACAGGTCCAAAACGGGTTAAAGGGCCTTTTTTCAGAAGACTTTGGAGAAGTGATACTGGCATACGAGCCGGTATGGGCAATAGGAACAGGCAAAACCGCTACCAGCCAACAGGCTCAGCAGGTTCATGCCTACTTGAGAGAGCAATTGGCCAAGGCCTATGGCAAGACAGTCGCCGATTCGATCCGCATATTGTACGGCGGTAGTGTCAAGCCGGAAAATATCGCTGAACTTATGGCTATGGATGACGTAGACGGAGCCTTGGTCGGCGGTGCAAGTCTTGACCCGCAAACCTTTAGTCGGCTGGTACATTACCAAAACTGAAGTTGGATTTTATGAATATTTTTTTAGTAGTAATTCACGTTGTTGTAAGCATTGCACTGATAATGATAGTCCTGCTGCAGACCGGCAAAGGGGCTGACATGGGCGCAGCCTTTGGCGGCGGGGCAAGCCAAACTCTTTTTGGCACCACAGGCGCTAGCACGTTTCTTGGCAAACTTACAACAATTGCAGCCATTGTATTTATGCTTACTTCGTTGACCTTGGCATATATGGCCGGACATCGTAACGCCCAATCCGTCGTGGAAAAAGCACCGGTGACCTCGACACAGACCGAATCAGGAAAAAACGCCCCTGCTGAGGAAACCAAGGCCACGACTACTGAGTCCCAGGCAGCGCAAGGCAATCAAGAGGCTGCACCCAAGTCTGAATAACATGATTTGTGTGCCGAAGTGGTGGAATTTGGTAGACACGCTATCTTGAGGGGGTAGTGGGGAAACCCGTGCCGGTTCAAGTCCGGCCTTCGGCACCAT
>JALVQM010000447.1 GCA_027025615.1 Desulfobacteraceae bacterium
GAACTCTTTTTCTCGCCTGGTTTTGGCCAATAATAGGGCACCCAGCCCTCTTTTTTGTCATTAACCAACTCGTTCATGGCCGCAAAAAAGTATCGCCCTTTTGAGTCACGTATTTTACTCAGATTCTTCCCTTCAAGCTTTGGCTTGATCGGGTGCATAAGCATGACCCCATTCAGATCATGGATCCAGATATAGCCTTTTCCATCACCAAACCTGAACTCACCTTTCGGATCTCTGATTTTATCAAAAGCCGCTTCTCCCTCCGCCTTGACCAGAGCCGCGGCGGCCTTAGTCTTTTTCTTGCAAAGTTCAGGAGTAAGAGCTTGTCCATAGGCAACGGATACTGAAAAAATAATTGCCAAAACAAGAGCCAAAACGAGCTGATTTCTTTTCATCATAAAGAGCCTCCTTGTGGGATATTATTTCGATGACAGCACCGTTGCTTCAGTACCGCCGCTATTATTCATATTGCTTATCAGTACCTTGCCCCTGAATTCCTGTCATAAAAAAAAGAATTTTTCAGGCACAGTGTGGGAGCCCGCCCCTGCGGGCAATAGCCGTTCATTACATGTGGCAGGTTTTGATCGCCCGCAGGTAAGCGATCCTTAGAGACTCCGGGGGCGGGCTCCTGCGATTAATTGGGTTGAGGGCAAAGCCCGCCTTATGTCATATTGCTTATCGGGTGTTATACTGTGAAGCGACGGGTGATTTCCTTCAGCTCGGCAGCAAGCTCGCTCAGCTCCGAAGCATTTTCATTAACTTGAGAGCTGTTCCCTGAGAGTTCATTGGTAGCGGAATTGACAGCCTCAATTTCACTTGCAATTTCCTGGGCAACCGCCGCGCTCTGGGCCACATTTTCCGTCACTTCCTGTATACCGCGTGACGCCTGGCCGATATTCATGGTGATTTCATTGGTATTTGCGGACTGCTCTTCAATGGCCGTGGCGACATCAGAAGTCATTGTATCGATATTACTGACGATTTCGCTGACATCGTTGATATCGGAAATTGTAGTGTTTGTAGAATTCTGAACATGTTCTATCTTGTTTTTGATTTCCTGGGTGGCTTCTGATGTTTGCTTGGCAAGATCTTTGATCTCATTGGCGACTACAGCAAAACCCTTTCCGGATTCCCCGGCTCGTGCGGCCTCGATTGTCGCATTAAGAGCAAGCAGATTAATTTGTTCAGATATATCAGTGATAGTTTCTGTGACCTTGCTGATATCTTCTGCCGCATCGCCGAGTTTCTGCATTTTGCCACAGGTTATTCCCATACGGTCTACAGCCTCTTCGGTGATCTTGCTGGTAGCATCTGTCTTGTTCGTTATTTCAGCTATTGTATTTGTCATCTCTTCCGAGGCTGCCACCACCATATTCACATTGGTTGATGCTTCTTCAGTGGCCGCGGCAACTGAAGTCATATTGTTGCTCATTTGATCAGCAGCCTCGGCAACGGCAGATATTCTCTCAGATAAATGACGGGCTGTGTCGGCAAGACTTGCAGCTATAGTTGTAAGATTTGCTGAAGAACCATTCAGCGTTTCCACTCCGTCAGAAAGTTGGCCGAACATTGTTCCAAGCTTATCGGCCATCAAATTCAAGGCCCTGGCAAGCGCCGTCAATTCATTTTTTTGCTTATCATCCATCCGTCCTGTCAGGTCTCCTGCGGCCATCTTTTCCGACAGACCAACAGCTACAGCCAATGGCTTGATAATAGCCCTGGTTGTGGTGTAACCAAGAAAAACAGCGATTATCACCGAGCACACCATGATCAAGGTAACCAGCCTGGTGGCAAACCGTTTAATTTGTAAAGAGTTTTCTATGGCCGTATTCATTTCGACATCGGCACGATCCTGTAACTGCTCGCCAAGGGCTACCAACTTTTGAGCCGCAACACCCATAGACGCTACAGTTTTGTTTTCTTCATCCTGCAGCTTGACGATTTTGTCCCTGGCATATTGTTGAATCTTTTTCACTTTTTGCAGAAAAGCGAACGATTTTCTATCCAGCTGAACAATTAATTTTTCCTGCTCCTGTCCACTTATAGACGAGCTTGTGAGCCTGGCAGCTATTTCATGTAGTTGGGTATGACTTTTCAACAGCGACCTGACCAGCTTATCTAATTTTTTGTCATAGGTTTGAAACGATGGATACCAGGAACCGAAAAAGCATTTTTTCGGATCCAGCCCTACTTCAACGGGGAGATCAAATTCGATGGAATTTTTCAGACTTGCAATCCACTGATTGTGCCGTACTTCCACTTCAAGAAAAAAAGTGTACACATTATAGGTAACAGTTTTTCCCTCGAAGGTATGAGAAAATTCATAGGAAATTTTTTGGTTATGCCTGTTAATTACCTTGAGAGACCGATCCTCGACCAGGGTCATGGTTGATCGAATCTTTTGGGCAATATCCAACATCTCGGGGCTGCCCTTTGGCACAGAGAGATCAGCACCTTTTTGCGAAAAGCGGGCCCCGGCAGGCCTGTTATTAAACTCTGCAGCTTCATTCCCCTGCTCAATTATCGATACCACCCTGTCAAAATCAGCAAAATCGGACTCAATAGTCTTTTTTATATTTTTCAAATTGCGATTATCAATCAAATACAACTCATTATCACTGACAATTTTTTGGGCAAGATAAATAATCCTGGCAGCAACATCTTTAAATGGCAGTTTTTCTGCAATAACAACTTCCTGATTAGCTGTTATCTTATTAATCATATAAAGTCCGGTGCCACCGGTAATCAGAACAACCAACGACAAGATAGCAAAACAAACAATCAGCTTGTTGTTTCGAATAGACATACAATCTCCTTAACAGTTTTGTAAAAAGACTAATGTAAGTCATCACGGGCACTCCGCTTCCGGAGTTTTCCTGCGGGCGATTATCTGCGGCCAGTCACGCCTGCAGAACCCGGCGGCACCTCCGCCCCCTGAATACTGACAGACTTAAAGCCGACCAAAACAGATAGATAGTTACAAGCCAGGTGACCATTAACACCCCTGCAGCGTCGATCCGTCAAGATTCGGCAACCATTCCTGTTTTTTCTTGGTTATCTGAAAATAATTATGCGCCCTGCAATAAAAAAAAGCAAATTTGATTACCACAACAATGTAGCAAACTGCACTTTGCCTGCTTTGGTTACGCTCAAAC
>JALVQM010000448.1 GCA_027025615.1 Desulfobacteraceae bacterium
ATTTTGATGGGAAAGCTTGGTATAATCAGGAAATTTCGATGTATCAAAATAAATGCCGTCACTTGTGCGGTAAGTATAACCCTTTTCTTCAAGTTTTCGGATAAGGGCGATCTGGTCATCGATCGTATCGGTAGCCTTGCACCAGACTGAGGGTTCCAAAATATTAAGGGCGGACAAATCCTGCTTGAAGGCTTGGGTATAAAATTCGGCGATTGCCCAGGCACTCTTTCCCTCGCGCCGAGCGCCCCTTTCAAGTTTGTCTTCACCCATGTCACGGTCACCGGTCAGGTGTCCCACATCGGTTATGTTCATGACATGCCTTACCCTGAAACCGTTGTAAAGCAGAACGCGCTTGAGAATATCTTCGAAAATATAAGTCCTTAGATTGCCTATATGGGCATAATTATAGACAGTCGGCCCGCAAGTATACAATCCCACATGGGGAGGCTTTATGGGTGTAAAAAGTTCCTTGCTCCTGCTCAGGGTATTATAAAGATACAGATTCATCTTTTCAGTTGCCTGTTTTGTTTATTTTTGTGATTAATGCTGCCAAAAGATAATTTTATGCACCAATATAGGCGCACTTGTCAATCACGACAGTTTTGCAAAAAGATAAAATAGAAGGTTCTGCAACAGGCTTGGATTTAGACGGAGGGCTTAAAAGGCCGGCTGCAAGGCAAGTGGCAGTCATTGCAGCGGTGGATTCCATTGATCAGGTGGCGATAATCTCTCAGTATATATATGTTTAACCGTTATTTTGTTAAACAAACTACTGCCCTGGTTTTCATCTGGTTGAATTTCAACTGCAATGCGAACTTATTGAATGTAATTTGCCTTTTTCGCCTCAGCTTTGCCTGCCAGTTTTTTCAATTACCTTCCGAGAGTTATAACTGTTTTCCGGCTTATTTACTAAGATTCGCCAACCGGTCCAGCGGCATGTCGTTTAACAACACGGTACCTGAGGAAAACGGTGTGGGTATCTATCTGATGCAAGTCTTCCAGGGACAATTCCATGTCCAGCTCTTTGGTGAACAGGCCCAGGCCCGTCCCGAAAATCCGGGGTGTAAGGGTGATAACAACCTCATCAATCAGGCCCGCCTGGGCAAAAAGTGTATTTATCTCAGCACCACCTGCTAAAATTGCCTTTTTATAACCCTGGTTATACAATTCGTCAGCGATATGGCGTGGGGAATCAGCTGTGAACCATATCCCTGCTTTTGATGATCTGCGTTCTGGGAAACGGGTTATTACAACATGGTGCCTGCCAGGCAACTGCCTGCCGATATTATCAAAAGTTCTTGATCCCATGATTATCACCCCGGCGTTCATGGACAGGGCCCTGAACATCCGCTTGTCGGCAGATCCTGTCCAATCAGGGTAATGATTCCGGTTGCGGGCAATTTTACCGTCAAGTGTACAGGCCATCAGCATTATGATTTCAGCGCGCATGTATTTCTAACCTCCGGCATTAAGCAATTGATGTTTTATTAAAACCATATCTGTTATTGATAACTTTCGTTCCACAAGCCATGGGGCCTGGATATAAAACGCCCGGTTTTTTTCAAAAGCCATATTGACTGCATGACTGCAGGTTGCATTCCTGGCCAATATTTGCAAGGATAAAATTAAAATCGGTTGTCTCCGGCGTTCATGCCTGGACGTGCTATTTTAATCAAGAAAGGAGAGAGTTACATGCCTGATGATAGAAAACTTTTAACTGCCAAGGAGTTTGCCCGCCTGGCAGGTGTTAAACCCGGAACAGTAACTAACTGGCTACGCAACGGCAGGCTTGAAGGATCAAAATCCAATGGCAGGTGGATGATCCCCGCCGACCAGCTAAACAAAATGGGATCAAAAGCATCGACTGAATCACAAGAAAAAATGCAAGACACACCATCGGGAAAAACTCAAAGCAGGGAAACAAAAATGTACTCCATCGCCGAGTTTGCAGCAATTACCTATCTTACGGAACTCGGGGTTGAACGCTGGCTGAAATCAGGACGCCTCAACGGCAATCTGGACGAAAACGGCACCTGGAGGGTTGACCCTTCGAGTCTCCAATTGCCTCATCTTAAACACCTTCTAAGGAATTCCTGAAACTGCCGAACACGCAGTCTATTGAAATAAAAAAGCAGCATCGCGGGGTCGGGCCCGGTTACAGCCGGTTGCTCCCCCGCCCGGCTGCCTTCAAAGGGGCAGGATACCCTTGTAAAGAAAGACACCATAGATAGATGCCACGGTAAGTGCAGCCATCCGGGGCAGGCGTCCCCAAAAAGCTATAAAAACAAAATGAACAGCGCCAACAACCATGATGATACCTATTGCCAAGTTCAGGTAGCTGGGAATATTAATCGGGGAAAAACAGGCAAACAGGCCAATGGCCATGGGAATACAAATGTGACCGTCACCTATCTGGGAACTGTAGACTATATCGGCTCTTCTTCTGTATGCGTAATATGCCGCGAGCATCCCATTGGGCAGAACCATTAGCAAACCACTCAGCCATCCCAGATTGCTGAATACGAACACCCCTGTTCCTGATTTAGGTATCCATTCAACCAACCGGTCAATGCCTTTATATACGCCAAAGCCACCGGCAATAACCAAGGCTATATCCCAGACAATGCTCCAGGACAGTTGCCTCCGGCGCTGGACATTGTTTTTCAGAACATCAAAAACATGGATTACCTGCCAGAACAAAAAAATACCCACCAATAACATCCCGTCATCCCTGTTGATGCTTCCGTCTCTGCCAAGGGCCCATAATGCCCCGGTGAAAAAAAACATCGCTGTAAGGGTAAGCAGCAAAGACAGGTAATTGAGCCGATGCTGCTTTGACCAATTTGCAGAAGCCACACTGGCATCAGTGCCCCTTTTGAGGTTTAAAGACCAGATCAAGGCCGGAAGACCGATAAGCAAAGTCAGGTTGGTGACATTGTTAACCAGGCAGTTTTCCAATACCATTGCCCCGCTACCGCCTGTCTTGCCCATTACGTATGCAAAACTGAGATTGGAAAAACCAGATGCATACGGCATGACCAGGGTGCCTAGAACGGTACCTTCAAGACCCTTGTTTTCCAGGGCTCCAAGCCGCCAGATCATTAAAAAGGATGCGACCAGGAACAATGCCAAAGAAAAAAAGGGATCAGCAGCATCGGCGTAACTACCAACAGGTGCAACCAGCTTCCATGCTGGTGATACCAGTTGCCCGATTTTTGCCAGATACAAGCCGCTCAATTCCCCCTCCACCCGGCAAGTCTTATACGACTACACCGGAAACAAGCAGTTCCCAACGGGCAGACAACTTACGATATTCCTTCAACCAGTCCTCAATGGCATCTACATCTTTCCTTGGAATTCCAAGTCTTTCTGCGTAGGTATAGACTTTTTGTTTTTCAGGCAGTGAAAAATTACGATCCATTGATGCGAGCATGATTGCATCCCGCAGGACAAAAAGTGCGGTTAACCTGCTTAACTTCTGGCGTTTAATCGTGTGGGTCTTATCTGTGGTGCGCATGAAATCATCATAATTTAACCCTAGCTTGAGAGCTCTTTGGCGAACGAATTCGTACTCGCGGGGCCCATTGTCTTTATCCGCCTTGGCAATAGCGATCATTATTCTTAGGTATGTTTCAGAATCAAAATCCCCGGCGTCCGGATAAAAAAAGTCCAAGTCCATAGTTTTTCTCCCGATCTAGTCCGAGCCATTGCCGGACAAATGAAATGCACCTCACATCTAATAGCAAAGAACATTCCAGAATTAATTTTATACCGATCCTTGGCAATCAATGGTTTAAGCAAATTTGTAAGATGGGAAAACAAACAGGTATGTAAAAAATCAGAATCCTGTTTGCACAATCGTATACACAGCAAACGAACTGATCCCGCAAGTCCGGATGGGTACTCCAGCTTTCCAATGGCAAATTCATCAGCTAAAACCAAACTTTTTTTTCAATCTTTGCCATACCGGACGTTTAAAACACACTTTCAACAACAGGTCCCCGCTTTTGCCCCCACCACGGCCGGGATGTCCCATTGCAGCAAGCCTGATAACCTTGCCTTCAGTAATACCGGCCGGCACCTTGACAACCAGTTTTTTATCCTTTTGCTTGTGGTAATATGGAAAAGGGCCACCTTCTGCGGCAAATTTTTGATCAAGGCGGATAACATCGTGAATGTCTTTACCTTCAATGGGAATCTCAATCCCGGTTAGACGGCTGAAGGCCTTACGTGCCAGCTTTTCCATTAATCCTGTCTTTACCGGCTTATGCGCACCGTTTCCCTTACCCTCTGCCCCTGACTTATTTCTTGCCCCACCGCCGTAACTGAAGTCATAGACTTTGAAAGATGCCCCATAAAATTCCTTGAAAATTTCATCAAAGCCCCTGAGCCCGAATGATCTGGCCATTTCTTCGAAAATATTATAGATATCAGACTGGCTGAAAATATCCTGTTCGCTGAACGACTGCCGGAAATGACTATAGGCATCATCTCCATACATATTGCGAAGGCTGTCGTATTGCTGCCTTTTTTCATGATCGGATAAAACAGCATAGGCCTCGTTGAGAATTTTCATCCGTTCGGCCGCCTGGGGATTGTCTTTATTGCGATCAGGATGATAACGCAGGGCCAATTTACGGTAGGCCTCCTTGATCTTTTGCTGACCAGCGTCCTGTTCCACGCCTAAAACCTGATAATAATCAAATGAACTCATTGTTGATCCAAACCTTTCAATTCAAGCCGCCTGACCGGCCTTGATTACGGCAACAAAGCCGAATTTTTTGCTGCGCTTTGCTCCGATTGAAGCCTACTGCCAACCACGCCTTGCCATCAGGTGCATGCAGTCACATAGATAGCTGCTTATTTTTCAAGCCAGCGGGTTCTTCACAGCCGGACCTGTTGCAAATTGCTCCCGGGTGATGCCTGGATTTTATAACTAAAACGGGCAATATCAAACTTGATAATCCTTGTATTGCAAATTGCAATTTGCTTTTGCAAAATGCTAATCAATCTACTCGAATCCCAGCATCCAGGTTTACTTGTATTTTCTTTAACTATCTGCAATTATTAATTATAAAATTACAAACAATTTGAATATAACCTGGCATCTATTTTGCTTGTTAATTGGCAAGGCCTAACTTTTTTCATCATCTTCCTCTCTTGTCCGGCCCTGGCGACAATGGTGCCGCCAGGGCCGACATAAAATGTTTGGCAACAAAACAGACAGTCCGTGTTTTGAGTTAAAAATTACCACATCCGGCCCCTAAGCCCTGTTGGCAGAATAACCACTGAACAAAACATATTTTGTCCAAGGGATGCCCCGCCTGGGTCATCCCTCTTTTTTGCACAAATCAAACGACAGTTTGCCGATCAGCAAATCGTTTAATTTTTGAACATGCCGGTTTTCTTCTTTGATTATGGCTTCCAGTTGGGCAATTGCTGTCTTTTCCTCAATAAAAGCTTTAAGTAACTCATAGAAAGTAATTGTCTCCTTTTCCATTTCAATTGCCAGCTCCAGTATTTCGCTCCACCTGCCGGCGTCCAGGAGTCGATCTTGGTCCAGGCCAAAGGTTTTATGTCCCATGGCATCTTTGATTAACTCACTGCCCAGAGCCTCAAGCTGGGCAAAACCTTGCTGGACTGTATCACTGACAGGAAGGTTCTTAAACCATTTGGCATGTTCAACTTCCTGATCGGCCAGCCATTCGAGCAATTCGGCCGCTTCAGAGTCTTTGACCAGGCTGCTTACCTTTCGGTACAATTTTTCACCATTACGTTCGATTTTAATGGCTATCGTACGCAAGTCACGCATGGTAAACATTTGACAAATCCTCCTTTTGGAATTTCCCTATTCAGGGCAATACAGATATTGGGCTTCTTGATAAACCATCGTTGTTGACCGGACCAGACATTTATTATAGATGTCCAATTCAAAATAATATGAAAGGATACAATTATGCACTGTCTTGCCCTGGACGATCATACCGACATTTGTGTCACTGTAAAAGTCAAACTTATCAATAAAAATCAAAGAACCGATGATCTGGCTGAAGCTCTAAAAGAAAAAGACCTCCTTTTAAAAGCTCAGTATCTTGCTACCCGGCACGAAAAGACAATTGCCAAAGAAATCATAAATTCCCTTTCCGAAAATGATGCCGGCTGACAATAAACAATGCCTCTTGATATTCCAAGCAAAGCAAGATTCGTCCAACTTCCTGTTCCGCAAATCAATTTCGGCCTCCAGACAGCCAATATTCCGCTGGCTGGCGCCTGCCTTTTGCAAGCTTTGTCTGATGTCGGCAACCTGGATGCCAGCATTATACCTGAAAGCCTGGTCAGCTATCTGGCCGACGCCGCCCTGCTTGAGATAATATCCCGCCAAAAGCCCCAGGTTGTCTGTTTCACGGTTTACACCTGGAATATCGACCGCAGCATTTTTTTTGCCTTACGCTTGAAGGAGCTTTACGCTCCCAGGATAATCTTTGGTGGCCCAGAAATCACGCCGGACAATCCCAAGCTCAGCAATATACCGGTCGACATTTTTGTTTGCGGAGCCGGTGAATCGGTAATTATAGACCTGTTGACTTCAGCCGGGCGAACATCTTCCTTCTGGATAAATGCAACTACGGTCAGGGATTTCCCTAAGCTTGCCGTCCCCTATCTTGAAATTGAGCTGGAACCCTGGATTGAAAACATTGTACTGGTTGAATCCCAACGCGGTTGTCCCTATGGATGTCGCTATTGCTACTATGGCAAATCACTGGAAAAGGTGATGTTCAAAAAAATTTCTAAAGTATGCAAGGCAGTCACCTGGGCCCTTGAAAACCAAGTAAATGAACTCTACCTCCTGGACCCATCCCTAAATGTCAGGCCTGACCTGAAGCGCATGTTGCTGGAAATTGCCGAATTGAACAAAAACGGCGAGCTACGCCTGATCAGCGAAATAAGGGCTGACGCTCTTGACAAAGACACCGCCCGGCTCATGGCTGAGGCCGGATTTCACTGGGTGGAAATAGGGTTGCAGAGTACCAACCCCAACGCCTTGAAAACAATGGGTCGCAAAATTGATCTGGCAAGATTTTTATCCGGAATCGAATTTCTGAAAAAATATGGAATTACACCGGCAGTCGACCTGATCCTCGGACTTCCGGGCGATGATCCTGCCGGGTTTCAAAGCTCGGTAGATTTTGTGGCCAACAACGGCCTTGCCGACGACATCCAGATCTTTCCCTTATCTGTGCTGCCGGGTACAAGTTTCCGCAGGCATGACCAGGAATTAGGGCTTGTTTACGACCGACATCCGCCTTATACAATCCAGCAAACCCCGGGTTTCTCTGCACATGACATAATGGCCTGCCTGGATCAGGCCGAATCCAGGCTTGGGGTAGCCTTCTATCCACTTCCGGATCTTGATCTTTCCTGGCGTGGCAGTCTGTCCATAGACCCGGGAAAAGCCCATGACATGAAAATAAGGCTGGCCGGGCAAGAGTACATCTATAAGCTGGTTCTGGCCCGCCACGGCAATACCGCCGACCTTAAAGCCATTGCCCGATGCCTGACCCACCCATACCAGGTTCTGGTAAACTCCAGCCTGTCCTTTAATCACTTGTTGAAGGCAATTACCATTCTGACCGAAACCAATCCTTTTACGCCCCTGGAACTTGTATTTTTCGAACCTGAAAATTTCATTACCGTTGCTGAATTGCTAAAATGCTGCAAGCTGCATCGGCCTCATTACCTGGACAATGATATGCGTTTTTTGTACGATTGTCCCGGAAACAGGGCGGTTCTTTTCACACTTGTTTCAACCAAATCCGGACTTTTTTTCCACGGTCCCATGCAACGCCAGATTTTTTGGTGGCGACAGGCCAGAATGCCGACCAATACCGACCTGGATAGTCTGGAAGCGCTCGACGGACTTTTGATCGACAATCATCTTGAAAAAAGCGAACTGATCAGTTGGCAGGACAAATGGTCTAAAAAGGCGTATGACATTGCGGAAATAAGCTTTGCTGACCTGGAACTGCAAAATCGCTGGCGCAAGCTTACCGGTGCTGATGACTACTGGCTGGAACTGTTATCAGCCTGTTATTTGGCGTGTGACCCTGCCCCTTCAGGCCCGGGTCACACGCATCTTTAAATCAGAGGGGCCAGGGTTGGGGAACCGAACCGCTAAAAGTTTTGGGTAACTTGATATCACCTGCATCCACAGCCACTTGCACCAGCCGCCGGGCTTCTTCCATGCCCATGGAATTCATCATCGCAAATGGTCCCTTGGGCCACGCAAGGGCGGTGCATATCCCCAGCTCCAGATCTTTCATTGAAACAACTTCTTTTTCAATCAGATGGGTGGCAACCGCAAAAATGGTACCGAGCAGTCTTTCTTTTACCTTGGCGCGGGCAGAAGCATCTTCAACTACCGGTCCATCATTCAGATCCCACGGCTTTCCGCTTTCAAATTGAACCTTCAAAGCTTCCGGCATTGCAGGATATCCCATGTCCGACTTCCTGAGATATTCAGCCATGGAAACGCCTGCATGGTAACAGGTGCCCAATCCTGATCCGTTCTGGACCCACATGATACCGAATCTTACGCCAAGAGCCTCCTGTGAAATGCTTTCTAAGGAAGCCACGTTGTAACTGTCGCCGTAAAATGAATCCAGGACCATGTAGCTGGCGATAAATATGGGGTTGATGGCGAAGCCGGGAAAATCCTTAACGGTAATTGCCACCTTTCCGTTTTTCTCCGCAAAATTCATCAGGCCCTGGTATGTATCTTCATCGGTAGTCTTCTGGCGAATGACCTCTACCAGACGGTTCACATTGGCCGGGAAAAAGTAGTGAAGGCCAGCGGTACGGGCCGGGTTGTCAACCTTGGCCATTAATTTTTCAATCAGGAAAGTTGATGTATTGCTGACCAGAATTGTATCTGTGGGGCAGGCTTCTGACAAATCCGCAAAAATCTGGATTTTGAGATCCATTTTTTCAACTGCGGCCTCAATGACAAGGTCGCATACGGCAAGATCTTCATACTTGGTTGTACCTGATATCCGAGAAGTGATCTGGTCCATCTGGTCCTGGGTCAGCTTGCCCTTTTCCACCCTCTTGTTAAGGGCCTTGACCACCCAGCGGTCATACATGGCTTTAACTAGTTCGTCATTCAGCTCCTTGTAAATTACCTTGTAGCCCGAGGCTGCCGCATTCAGACCAATAGCCGCACCCATTACACCGAAACCAACGATTCCCACCGTTTTGATTTCCTTCATATACCCTCCTTCGAATTATTCCATAGTTTTTTAATTCTTTAACTTGCCAATAGCATCTGCCTGGTCTATGTGATGCTTCACGCTTTGTGAGCCGTGGATTGATCTTTCAACATACGCTGAAAAATGACTCTGTTCAAGCTATATTTTAGCTACGTTTTGGCCACTTTCAGCAAATGATCCAAGCATGAAAAGTGCGCCCGGCAACCTGCTTTGTTGAAAAATCAACCAGGACTCCGGTGGGCTATTATCTGGAAACGCCCCAAGAGGTTAAAGTTTTATTATAATTACAGAACAATAAATTCCAGCAAGTCATGAGCCTTAGTATCCGCCAAATGCGAAAACAAATAAAGCTGGCCCGGATGCACGCCCTGAAGCGTTTCGAACGCCATCGGCGGGCTAACCTGCTGGCCAGTCCAGGCCATTTTGAATTCATTATCGTCCTGGATCATCTCAAGCCTGCCTTCAACATAGGTAAAATATTCAGAAGCGCGGACGCTCTGGGAGCCCATGAAATTCAGCTGGTGGGTATTGATTTTTTCGATCCTGCACCGGCAATGGGCTCGTTCAAATGGGTGCCTGCCCGTTTCTACGATAATTTCACACAAAGCCATCACGATTTAAGCAGTCGGGGTTACAAAATTTTTGCCCTGGATCCATCAGCCTCCCAGCGCCTTGAAGATGTGGAGTTTGCAGATAAAAGCGCCTTTGTTTTTGGACATGAAGAATTCGGCCTGAGCTTTGATCCCGGGGAATTTCCGGGCATTGAACAGATCAGGATCTCCCAGTTTGGCAAAGTTCAAAGCCTGAACGTCAGCATAGCTGCTTCAATCGTAATGTATGAATATGTTCGCCAAAGGATCAGGTCCCAGGAACCACCTGATCCTGCCTGAATGAAAGTACAAATGGAACATCTTGACGGTGGGCACCGCATTCGGCAGGCACTTTAGCCAGGCAACTTTGGCCATGAATAAAAGAACAATCGTCAAACTCAGGGTGCCGGCGGGCCGGATTCAAATCGCATCCAGCTTCTTGGCCAGCGCATCCGGTCTTTCCAAAATCAAGGTAAAGCGGGCCATGATCAAGGGAGCAGCTTGGCTCCGGAGAGCAGGCCGCCGTCCTATGCGCCGGATAAGAAGAGCTACCATGAAACTTTACCCAGGAGACCTGGCAGCTATTTATTACGATCCTGCCATCCTGGAACGCTCCGTGCCCGGAGCCGTTAATATTTTCGATCCAGGTGCCTACAGCATCTGGGACAAGCCACCCGGAATGCTGAGCCAGGGAACCCTGTTCGGTGATCACTGCGCGCTTGTTCGTTTTGCCGAAACACGTACCCGGCCAAACCGTCCGGTCTTTCTTGTGCATCGCATCGATCGTGAGGCATCGGGACTGATCATCCTGGCACACGATAAAAACATGGCTGCGATTTTCTCGAAAGCCTTTGCAAGGGGTACAATCGAGAAAACTTACCAGGTAACTGTAACCGGTAATGTGGATAAAAACCTGGGACCTTCCGGGGCAATAGAGCTGCCATTGGATGGCAAAACAGCTCAAACCGAGTTTCAAATACTGGAATACGACCGGGACCTTGACCGCACCCGCCTGCAAATAAAGCTGCTGACCGGAAGACGCCATCAAATTCGAAGACACTTTAATAAGGTGGGCCATCCTGTTGTAGGTGATCCTCTTTACGGACGTGACAACAAGGCACACGGAATGCGCCTCAGGGCCAGCGGCCTGAAATTCAGTTGTCCATTAAATGGTAACCTGCTTTCTTTTGAGCAAACCCAAATACCGGATTATCCACCATGGGTTCAAAACGAAGCATCCAGGTAGCTGTTATAGGTGGTGGACCGGCCGGATCAACAGCAGCTAGGGCTCTGGCGTCCCAAGGGCTGGAAGTAACCCTGTTTGAACGGAAAAGCTTTCCGCGCTACAAGCTTTGCGCGGGCCTGCTGACTGCCAAAACGATCCGCTGTCTGAAACGTGACCTCGATCTGGACCCAGATCTATTGGAAAATCATGGAATAATCTATCACCGGCTCAGCGGTTTTCGAATATACCATAAGCGCCGGCTTGTAGCCAGCGGCAGGCTTGAAACCCCTTTCCGTCTAACCGACCGCCGGAGATACGATGCCCTGCTGCTTGACATGGCTGCGGCCAGCGGTGTCCGGGTACTGACCTGCCGGGATATTACAGAAATTGATCCTGAAGCAGGCATGGTTACGACCGCCTCCGGAAAAAATTTCCACGCTCAAATCATTATCGGTGCCGATGGCGTTTGGAGCAAAGCCAGGGCCGCCCTTTTGCAAGCTCAAAAAATCCCGCCCGGTAAATGGCATCGAAACCTGGCGATGGCAATTGAGGCCAGGGCACCTGGATTCGGCCTCAGTCCGGTACCCTCACACGCAGAGCTTTACTTTGGCTACCTGCCCCGGGGGTACGGCTGGTCGTTTCCGTCCTTCCGGCAGCGTTTGGTGGGAATCTGCGGCCTGGGGAAAAAGTGTTACAAAATGCTTGGGTCAAAATTCAGGAAAATGCTTGCCGATCTGCAGTTTGCCCCAGGCCAGGCCACCACCCTCGGCGCCTGGCCCCTGCCTTATGGGAACTACCTGGCACGGCCATGGCATGGTCGTATCCTATTGGTTGGAGACGCCTGCGGGCTGGCGGACCCCCTGCTTGGAGAAGGTATATATTACGCCCACCGCAGTTCAATCCTGGCCGCCGAAGCAGTTATTGCCGCCAAATCGCAGTATGAAACGGCGGGCCCAGTTTACCAGGACCTGTTAAATGGCGAAATCCTATCCCAGATGCGCTGGATAAAATTTACCAGGAATCTGTTTTTCGGACTCGGCCGGCTCGGCCCGAAGGCATTGTCCAGCCTGATGAGCCGCCATGGGATCTTGGTTCAAAGAGCAATCCAGGGCCAGATCCCCTTTCGGTCCTTGCTCAAAAAAGTGATTACAGGCAACTACCTGCCCGGCTGACTATGGACGCAAAGCAGCTCAGAGGACAATACCCAGAGCTTCAAGCTCCTGCTCAGCAATTTCTGCCCATCCTTTGTTTGCACGCGGATTGGCAGGGCTTGGATGGCTGATCTTGCCGACTACAACATTCATTCCGTTTACAACTTCAAGCACACGCTGATAGGCAAAATTGCCTATACCGACAACAAATTCCGGTTCCAGGTGCTTCAACCACTGTGCAAGAGTCTGGTCACAGATTTCCATCAGCGGCCTGCGCATGGCCATGGGCAGCTTGTCAAGGGCCAAGTTGCGCCCTGACTGGTCAAGGAACATCAGGGGACAATAGTTTAGCACGAAAAAACGACTGAAAAAAACAGAAGCACTGGCATATCTTTCACGGGCCCAGGACCAAAGTCGTTTGCCGCTTACCTCCCTCCTGTGACATTCCAGGCCTAGAACCGGTTTTTTGGGATGCAGCCCGCTGGGTTTCTCCAGGCGTGGATCTATTTTCATCCACCGGGCTACGGCCTCAACTTCGCCGAATGGCACACCGGTCTGAGCCATGCCCCAGGGACCGGGATTCATCCCCACCAGGACAACCTGCTTGGGACCCTGGCCATACCTGCGCCAATAGGTGTCAAATCCCCGGCGAGCATATTCAAGGGGGTTATATACATATGCCACCGGAGGACCGAATTTCAAGGCACCCATTTTCGTCAGCATGCTTTTGATCAGGATATCTTCGAAAAATAAGTTCATAAGAGCTGCCAGCATGTCAACTTGGATTTTCAAAAAAGATATAATTTGTTGAATAGTCGGAAAATTCGAAATATAATTCTTTTTCACCCGGATCTTTTTTGAAATTGAAGTTTTCATCCAAAACGCCATATCCAAAACGGTATGGTCGCGGTACTTTCTCATCTGTACCATAGGCCGTCGACACTTTATCAATCTCGATAAAACGCCTAACCAGCTTCTGACCTGCATAAATCTCAAGCACCCCGTTTGTTCCTGTCCAGTTTTGAATGGCACGGCCGATCTTGTTCTGACTTTCCTGGGTACATCCAGTTGCCAGAAATACTACTGCTATTAAAATCCAGATCATGATTCTCATAAATCATCTCCTTTTCCTGTTTATGGCACTGCTTTTGCTTTAATATATTTCAAAACCCGGGCAACAGCCCTTTACCGGGCAAAACTTGCCCGAAAGAAGGTGATTTGTATGATGTCCAGTGACAAAAAATATTCACTGCCCAAAACAGTCGATCAAGCAGCCGAGCTGCTGATATCCGATCTTCTTATTGAGCACCTGCACGCCATTACATCATTGTCCGAATCAGACTTCCAAAAGCTTTGCAAAGCCGTCGCGCCATATATTATTGACGATTTTCAACTGTATACAGGCAACGATGCCCTTCTTTTTGACTGCTTTTGCCAGTCCGGAACCAACAACCCCATCGACCCGGTTACCATTATCCTGTCCAGCCTGCGAAAAAAAATTACCGAGCTGGATGACATATTCATCGTGGAATAGTCAACTTTTTGACAAATCAACAGGAAGCTTCTGGCAGCGGGGACAAATATGGGTACTGCGCTGGGAAACAACCAGACGTTTTACAGGTGTGCCGCAACGAGGACACGGCATGTCGGCCCGCTGGTATACTTTCAATGATGAAGCATTGCCACCGGCCTGCTGCGAAAGTAATGCGAAATTGTTAAGTCCTCTTCCGAGGGACGTTCCCCGCTTATCAAGCCCCTGACGCAATACTTTACGAATAGCCCTCAGGAGACTGGCAGCCTGCCTGGCCGAAAGGTGACATGCTATGGACAAAGGATGGATACAAGCTTCCCACAAAGCTTCATCTGTATATATATTACCCAGTCCGGCAATAAATGTTTGGTCGAGTAACAAAGGCTTCAGGCGCCGGTGACGCCGGCTTAACATCTTTGCCAGCCTGCGCGAGGTTAAATTTTTATCAAGGGGTTCCGGACCAAGCCGGCCAACTACTTCCCGCGGATCATGCACCAGATAAAAACGGCCAAACTTACGGGTATCATGGTACATCAGCCGGCGCCCGTCTTCCAGTTCAAAAACAAGATGAACATGTTTTGCAGGTTTTTCCCCTGATCCGGCAAAATAAAAACGACCGCTCATTCGCAGATGAACCACCATGTGACAATCCGCAGCCAGGGTCCATATCATATATTTTCCCCGCCGCCGGATATCCTTGATGACGGTGCCCGCAAGTTTCTGTTTAAATTCAAATGTTTCTGACCCAGCCAATAACGCAGGCCAATGGACTTCTACTTTGGAGATCCTGGCTCCGATTGTATGACAGGCCTTGAGATCGTCCACCAGCGTCTGGACTTCAGGTAATTCAGGCATTAGAATCCACCGGACATTATTATTATTTTTTCAAGCTATGCCATAGTCAAATATCAACTACTAATCAAGTTTCCCGGGAAATGACCGATCATAATGATTAAATTTTCGAATCCACACGGTAATAATAGTTATGAATACCGGCATAACAACTCTTGCACCTGGAAAAATAATTGCCATCGGCGGGGCCAAAGGTGGTGTCGGAAAAAGCATCTTTGCGGCTAACCTTGGGACCTACCTGGCCGGCCGGGGAAAGCGGGTGATCCTGATAGACCTGGACCTAGGTGGGGCAAACCTGCATCTTTACATGGGTGCCTGGGCACTTAAACATAGAATAAATGATTTCCTGGACAAGAAAGTTGCCAGCCTGGAAGAAATAGCCGTTAAGACACCTTACGGCCCCATGTTGATTGGTGGAGGCAGCAGTCGGCTGGGAGCACCTAACCTGCCGTTTGTACGAAAACTTAAATTGATCCGAGCGTTAAAAAAACTGGACGCCGATTATCTCATCATTGATCTGGGTGGTGATACTGCCTTCAATATCCTTGATTTTTATCTTGCGGCAGATACCGGCATTGTTATTACAACCTGTGATCCGGCCTCTTACCTGGATGCCTACACTTTCATTAAAATGGCTCTCTATCGCCGCCTGACCAGGCTTTTCGGCCCTGAGTCGGCCTGGCATAAATTAAAAGACGAAGCCGTCAAAAACATTATCAACGATTTTGTAAATCAGCCGGCAATCACCAATGGACACCGGGTGACGGAATTGATCGACAGAATCCAAAACGAGACACCAGCCAAGGCGTACCTGATTGAACAAAGCGTAAAGTCATTCCATCCACACCTGCTGGTCAACATGTCCCGAAGCGACTCTGAAACCTTGGACCTGGTGCACCGTCTCCGGAAAGTCGCTCAAAAGATGCTTTCAATCAGGGTGGATTTTGCCGGTGCTGTGGCAGAGGACCCCAAAGTGGCCCAAAGCGCCCATGATCTTGTCCCGGAAGTGGTAAGCAACCCGAACGGAATGCTGGCAGGATACCTGGAAAGATTATGTGCGAACCTGGCTGTCAAACGAGGCGCATCCGGTGGGTCCTCCTGAGTTCTTCCCACAAGGCCCTGATGATCACCATACAGACTTCATCCGGCAAGGGTTCACCGACCCCGGCATAAGCGGCACAGGATGTCATAAGTTCCGGATTTCCCGAATATAACCCATAATTTTTCTTGATGTACTCGGCCAGCCACCTGTAGAGCTCATCGAGCCTTTCGGCATCCGTATTGGCCACCATCACCCGATCCTTTAGCGACAGGGCACCTTTGAGCCTTTCCACGGCCTGCTCGACAGTGGTTGGATATTTTTGCCCGGCATCACCGCCATTGCTGGCGCCCATAAAAGAACCCAATGATGTAGCCTTTATAAAACCCAGATAAATCGAGGCTTCAAGAATCGAGCAGCTGTCTGAATAAATTGATTTATCTTCACTCTGCCGGGGGCCGGTAACATACAATCTCCTTATCCTGTGCACCTCGGCCCAGTCACAAATCAAAGTCGAGGCCTCAAAAAGACTGCGCTGACTCAAATCGGCATGCAACAATTGGTTGTGGCTTTGTAAAGTAAATTGAACGGACAAGGTCAGCCAATCTGAAAGTTTTCCCCTTGATATGACAAGAGTACCGTCGGATGATTCTATGTTACGTTTTATGGTTTGCCGGATGTCGATAGATTCCATTTCTTTCAATTGGTAACGTGTATCCAGGGGGCCATCCTCACTACGCCGTCCCCTGGGAATCCAACCGCTATAATCGATTCCCAGCTTTATTGCCGTGTCAAGAACCGCTCTTTGAACCCCGGTTTGACCTCCTGATACGAATCTATGGACCATTTTCTTGCATCTCTTTCAGATCGCTTTTTCTCTGCTTGTTTAAAGCCTGCACCTGAGCAACTCGCAAGTCATAAATTAGCACACCCATTGCAATTTTAATAGTCCTGCCTCTGGTATGCCGACAGCTTTTCGGAATTATTGCAAAGACAACAAGTGTAATTTTACAGCTTTATCCTGAAACCTTTCCAGAAACAGAAAATTTTGGTCATCTGACTCTGGTCCAAGCCATCTAAATCCGGTCTTTCAGTAAATGACAGTTTACAATCCGGTTGTAGCCTGTTATTTTTTTGTCAATCCATTGTCGGTTGAATTAATTAAATAATTGAGCTTCAGGAACGATAATCTATACAAAACTAAAATGTCAATACCGGCTTAACCCCGGGTCACCAAAGGACAAGGAGATACTCACATGGGGATGAACAACGTCATTTTCTTGGAAAACATTGAATGGTTCGACGACACCGGACATGAACTCGTACACCGAATTCCTGAAAAAGGCTCCGGGGAAATCAAATGGGGTGCCCAGCTTACGGTACGCGAAAGCCAGGTGGCTGTATTCTTTTACAAAGGCAAAGCTGTGGAAGCTTTCGGACCCGGTCGCCACAGCCTGAAAACAGGCAATATCCCCATCCTGACAAAAATTGCGAGCCTGCCCTGGGCGCTGAACAGCCCTTTGCGGGCCGAAGTCTACTTCGTCAACATGAAAATTTTTACCGGCCTGAAATGGGGTACCCGTGATCCGGTCGCTTTCAAAGACTCCCAACTGGGACTTGTAAGGCTGAGAGCGTTCGGAGTTTTCAACATGCAGGTTGTCCAACCTGTTTTGTTTATCAACCGCATGGTTGGCACCCAGAAAATAGTTTCCACCGAAGCTGTGGATAACTATTTAAACCAAGTAATTGTATCACGTTTCAACGATTTCATGGGTGAAACCATAGATTCGTTGCTTGATCTTCCTTCCCAGTATGATGAGTTCTCCGAGGCTCTTGCCAAGAAATTACAGGCAGACTTCAGCGAATTCGGTCTCGCCATACCCCAGCTTTATGTTAATTCTATCACCCCGCCACCCGAAGTCCAGAAAGCCATAGATGACCGAAGCCGAATGGGAATCTTCCAGGACATGAATAAGCTCATGCAAATGAAAGCCGCCATGGCCATGGAAAAAGCAGCCGAAACAGAGGGCAGCGGCGCCGGAATGGGGGCGGGGATGGGCCTGATGATGCCCGCCATGTTCGCCCAGTATTTTTCCGCAGCCGGCAAACAGGGAACCGACCAGGAGCAGCAAACCCAGCAGTGCCCCGAGTGCAGGCAGCAAATACCCGTGTCGGCCCGTTTTTGCCCCATGTGCGGTCATCAACAGGTGGTTTTTGAAAAATGTGTCAACTGCGGCAAGAACCTGAGCACCAATGCCCGCTTTTGCTCCCGTTGCGGTCATAGGGTTGAGGAAAAACCGGCCCATAAAAAATGCGCTCAATGCGGCACCGAGAACCTGCCCGATGCCAAATTCTGCACAAATTGCGGTGAATCACTGTAACAGATGACTGCTTTTGTCGTTGAACATCAGTGCCCGCAATGCGGTGCACCAGCCCAACTGCAGGAAGCCGACCGCCTGATCCGCTGCCCGTTTTGTCGTGTCGGCTCCTATCTTTCCACCCCCGGCAGTTTTCGGTATATCCTGCCGGACAAGGCACCGGAAGATACTGACCTGATCTGGTTTCCTTACTGGCGCCTTAAGGGCATGCTCTTTAATTGTACAACAGACGGTATCGAGAAGCGTTTTGTCGATGTCAGTTATCAGGCAATTGCCTTTCCGGATGTTCCCATCTCTCTCGGTTTACGCAGCCAGACCCAGAAACTGCGCTTTGCCTTGCCAGATACAGGTGGAACTTTTCTCAAACCCCAAATAAGTCCCGAGCAATCCATTAAACAGGCTATGACTCAGTTTCAGTCAACAGCCAAAGAATTGCTCCATCAACAATACATCGGTGAAACCCTGAGCCTGATTTACGCACCTTTTTATTACAAAAAAAGGCTTTATGACGGCCTGTTAAATGAACCGGTTGCCGCGGCAGACTGCGATACTGAGATAAGACTGGACAATCTTAGCAGTGATCCTCCCGACTGGCGGCTTGAATTTACAGCAACCATTTGCCCGGCCTGCGGATGGGACCTGGATGGCAGCGGCGACAGCCTGATTTTAACCTGTCCTAATTGTCAAAAGGTATGGCAGCCTGAAAAAACGACTATCAAACAGGTAAGGGCCGCTCACCAGCCGGTGGAACAAAAAAACGATATTATCTATCTTCCGTTTTGGCGAATAAATGCCTTGGTTTCCGGTGTAGCCCTGGAATCATATGCCGACCTGGTGAGGCTGGCCAACTTGCCCCGGACAATCCAACCTGGCTGGGACACAAAGCCGTTTTACTTCTGGAGTCCTGCTTTCAAGATCCGCCCCCAGAAATTTATCAACGTGGCTTCGGGAATAACTCTTGCCCAGCCAGAGGGTCCCTGGAAATCAATCCCACCAAAGGGCAATCTGTACCCAGTCAATCTGCCTGTTACCGAAGCTGCCCAAACCATGAAACTGGCCGTTGCATTTTTCCTGAAGCCCAAACAAAAACTGGCGTCGTTGCTGCCTGGAATCCAAACAAAACCACGGTCATTTGTTCTGGTTTATCTGCCTTTCCGTAAGGGGCCCCACGAGCTTATAAACGATCAGCTAAAACTTGCATTTAGCAAAAACATGCTGGCAATGGCTCACAATCTGTAAAAAAACATCAGCCGATACGGTTTAACAGATAAATCAATAAGACGGTTTATTGCCTTGATAAAATAGCCTTGCAAAATATCGAATTGATTTTTGCCCGCATTGGTAATATTTATATATAAGTACTAAATTTCGGTGCGGTATAAGCTTGACAGGGTTGGGGGCATTTCCTTGTTTTCCTGGCCGGTCACAATTCACAGGCAGTCAACGGGATTGGCGAAATTGTTCTGAACCATACCTCCAAGGCTGCATATTGCTCTGTTGTTGATCTTTAATTTGTCCCTGTCATTCATTTCTGGCTGTTAGGTTTCCTATGGCCCGTAACTGGTTATCTATTACAAACATTGTTTCCGCAATAACCTTGTTTAATCCAAGCTCTCCGGACCTGTACCAAAAACGGCTGGCAAGCAACCACCAAAAGGAGCGAGTATGCCGGGTAGCGAACAAAAACAATTTCTCCGTCGAGCATTTATAAAAAAGGTCATTCGCAGGGCCGTCGCTTTGGTAGTAGTATGCGGTTTTATTTACGGACTGGCCGCGGCAATATACGCCACCAAAACTTTCTACAAAGTGAAAAAAAATTACGCCGTCGTCCTGGAACGTTTCGATGGCCAGCGCGAAGCTATAACTTCCGTGGGCTGGCACCTGCGCCTGCCCTATTTCACTCGTATCGAACAGGAAGTTGCCCTGATGAACCAAAGGCTTTATCTTGGTGGTCACCCTGAACCCATGCGAATAATCTCCAAAGGCAATGTGGCCCTATGGACATCCGGAGTACTGACCTACAGGATACGGGACCTGAAAACATGGGCTATTGAAAACCTTGATCCCCAGACCCTGCTCCAAGGAGATTATGATGGAATAGTAAAAGATATCCTGCAGGCACAAAAGATCAACCAGCTTGTGTCCGAACGAGAGGCTATAAAGGAAGAAATATTTCGAGCCTTAAAATCACGTCCCATAAACGTAGGGGGACCAACCCTGGAACAAAAGTACGGAATCGAAATCGTAAGTTTTGTATTAAAAGAAACCCGTTTTGGCGACAAACTGGTCGAGGCATCTGAGGAAAAGAAACGCCGCGAACTTATAGCCGAAGCTGAAAATTACGCAGCTGACCAGGAAGCCAGCCGAATACGTAAGCTTTACGCTGCATACCTGGATGGGATAAAGGCATTACAGAAAGCGATTGGACGACGTGACGGAAGTACAGACACGGCCATTCTCCAATTTCTCACTCAACAAAAATGGGCTACAGCCTACGAAAAAAACCAGGAAGGACAAAGAACGGTTGTAATCCAAAACACCGGTGGCAGTCCCCTGGGATTGACCTTGCCTCCGGCACAAACCGTTCAGACACCCGTGCAGGAGAAAAAAGATGGCCAGAAGACTGACTAGAGCAATAACCTACGTCAAGCTTCCGGAAAAAAGGATCCAGGAGATTCACGATCTTGTTGCATCCTGGCCCCATGAAACCAAAGCATTCATGCGTGCCAGGCTGAATCAATATAAGCCGCCCTCAGATTTTTTCAATAATGTTCTTGAGTCATTTTTGTCGCTTTTCATGGATAGCCCTGAAAAAAGATTTGTCATTCTCAAAGACCCTGCAATTCTGACCGACTGGCAAAGACGATTCGAACTTTCAGGGCAGACAAACCCCCAGGATGCCTGGAACAAAATCCTTGAAAAGGAAGTGGGTGCCCGCGATTACCAATATATTCTTTCTCTGCTGGATAAAGAACTTGCAGATGTGCATATTCCGGTAGAGCTGAAAATGCTTTTTGAAAAAATCTATAAAGCCCATATACGCAAGGAATACTTATCTGATCCCGAAGTACCCAAGGCTCCTCTACTGCTCTTTATCGGCCCCAGCGGTTCGGGCAAAACGTCCACTGTAACCGAGGCGATTGAAAAAGTAATTTTTGGCAATCAAGTACTGCCTGAAGTAGATCTTAAAGAGAAAAAGGAAGAACTTCTTGCAGGTGAACCGTTCTGGAAAACAGTAGATGAAATAGATCCAACCCTGTCGGAAGAAATAAGCCGTCGCAAACGTCTGAAATTCTATAAAAGGCTGGCGAAAATTCCATTGATACGGCGCATTTTCAAATCACGCATCAGCAAGAATCTCTCCCGCCTCGAGGAACAAGGTATCTGGATAGATTATTCCATGGTAACTCCAAATGACTTTCAGACGGCATTGGCGGGCGAACCTGGAAACTATTTCAAGAAAGCCCTTGGAGATCCGCGCAAACCCACCATACGCCACGTGGAAGAGGCCCATAGTGCCTTCGGAAGAGTTGAAAGCGGAGCCAGCGGTGGTGTAGAACGTCAACAACGAACCCTGATTGATACCTCCAACATAGTACTGGATGAAATAATTGCAGGAAAAAGGGATTGCCTGCTGGTTGCTACCACTGACCAGCCGGAAAGATTCGATCCGGCTATCTATCGACGCTTCGTTGAAAAGGGAAAAATTATTAATATTTCAGATTATTGGAAAAATCCTGAAAATCTGAAAGAAGTGGTCAGGCTGGAACTTTTGCGCAATGACGTCACTGTGGGTGCTGCCGGACAAAGCCGGCTGGCAGGAGCTGCAAAGTGGCTTTCCGCTGAAGAGCTTGACCTAGCCGTAAGTCATCTTTACACCATTTTCTCAGAACGTTCTTTAAAAATAATTCCTTCCTATGTACGCAAGCTCATCGATTCAGTGATTAAAATAAAAGGGGATTTTCGTTCCGAGTACCTTGGAGACTCTCTGCTTGTACGTCATGCCTTTGAACTTGTCGCCCAAAATTCTTACGGAGACTTGTACAAGAAAGTAGTTGATCGCATGGATCGCAATGTGAAGTGGGAACAATATGTTGGCAATATCAAGGACATGTTCTCCGAAATGACCAACAACTGCCTGTATTACGGTGTCAGCGAGGAAAAGGGAGTTGTGCTGAACGGGCCTCCGGGAGGCGGGAAAACTTTCCTGGTGCGAACCTGGCTGAGTGAAAACAAAGATGTCCACGATATCGCAACAAGCGCCAGTGCCTTACAAGATCCAGCCAATCCGATAGACGGGGCCGTTGATAATCTTGAAAAAGTATATGATATCGCAAAAATGATAGCCCCGACTGTGGTGTTCTTCGATGAAGGTGATGCACTGGCCCCCAGGCGCAGCCAGTCCGGAGGATCTCCAACAGACAAGCTTACCAACAAGTTCTTGAACCTGATCGATGGGGAAGTGCCTCTACATCGGGTCTTCACCGTTTTGACTACGAACCGCCTGGATATCCTTGACCCGGCGCTTATACGCTCCAAGCGCCTAAAGGTTCTGGAAGTATCAGGCCAATTAAACAAGAAAGATATAGTCAAAATTGTAGAAGTAACCCTCGGCAAAGTTCCCCTGTCCCAGGGGCTCGACATCAAGGCGGTCATGGACAGCGCCCAGGGACTGTGTAACACCCCGGCAGATTATTCGGCCTTTGTTGAAAAGGCCTGTTCCCTGCGTAGTACAGAGTTTGAAGTTCTCCAAAGGTTCAGACAGATATCCGAGGCAAGCGACCAGGACAAGGAAAATTTTATAAAGTTTAACTTTAAAACTCTCAATGGCATTATAACCGTTGCGGACCTTCCGGCCGCACTCAAAGCCGAGTTGCGCTCTAATCCTAAAAAGCTTGTGGAGCATTATCAGGAAATTTTGGAAAAACTGGACCGTATCGCAACCGCTGATGATTATCCGCTTACAGCGGCCCATCTTACCTCGGCAAGACATGAAATATCCCAAAGCCCGGTTAAACGCGGCAAGGTTCAATTGGATGAATTCCTGGAAGCCGAGTTGAGCCAGGAACCCCAAGTGGGTTTCATCATAGGTGTGGGAGCCAATGATGTAACCGGTGTTTTACTGCCCATCGCAACCTCCCTTACCTACAGAGTATCTTCCAATAGAGTGCTGGTCACCGGGGCGGTATCTTCAGCCACCCCGGCTGCGGCCGAAATGGATATGGCTGTCCAAATGACCCAGCAGTCGGCTCAGGAAGCCCTTACAATGGTCAAAAATTATCTCCAGGGACTAGCCCCCAAGGTAAGCCTGGCCCGTCTCCTGGGGGATTTCCTTGAAGATTACACTATTCATCACCAGCTCCTTTCAGCTTCATACAACGTCGGCGGCCCGTCTGCCGGGTATGCATTGGCCCTTAACACGCTTTCGGCATTGATGCTCATTCCGGTCTACAACGATTTCGGAATCACCGGCGCTCCCTGGACAAAGGGAGTAAAGAAAGACGAGGTTGGAGGTTCGGTTATAATCGGCGGGCACAAGAAAAAAGCGGAAAAAGTACTTCTTTACTTACGCCGTATGTACATGCCATTGAAAAACTATATGGATCTTGAACAGGATTTCCTGGTCAATTATTGGTCTCAGGACAAGGATATCCTGGGTGTTACCCATTTCGGAGATCTGGTCCCTGAAGTTGTCTGGCTGGGGCCGGAATATGAAAGACTTCTGCAACAACTGATAAGTCTGCGCATAAAGTATAAAATAGCCAAGTATCAGGGTCAACATCCGCCCCATGGTGCCAAGGAAGATATCCTGCGAATAAAAGAAGAATTACGAAAACAGGTTGAAGTAGAGCTCCGAAGTCGGCTCATGGCCTTGCGTCGCTACCTCAGAAGCCCGGCACGCGATCCTCACCTGGCGCTCGAAGAAATCTACCATCCTCAGCCGAATCGCTTGGCAGACTGGGCTTCTCCCATTTTTCGCATGGTTAAAAATTTCCGGATTCGCAAGTCTGAAAACAAACAACCACCTGGAGCCTGACGCAGTGTAATTGGGCATATCAAGGCCAAGTCCCTGGTTTTAAACCGGCAGCAGCCAAACGGAGCTTTTGCAACAACCTGCTATATATGTTTCAGCAAGTGCAGCCTTACCCTGTTCAAGGCAACGGCTGCAAAAATAGTCTTGTGAGCATTCCGGTTTCCAAAAAAAAGCCGATACCTGCGACTTACAACTGTTTCCGCAGTGGCCAGGCCGATACAAACGGTACCAACCGGCTTTGCTTGACTGCCACCGTCAGGACCGGCGATTCCACTTGTAGCCAGGCCGAAATCAGATCCGCAAATTCTACGCACACCCACAGCCATTTGCTCAACCACCTGTTCACTCACTGCGCCATGGCTGGCGATGATATCCGGG
This sequence comes from Desulfobacteraceae bacterium, assembly GCA_027025615.1. GTDB lineage: Bacteria > Desulfobacterota > Desulfobacteria > Desulfobacterales > Desulfosarcinaceae > JALVQM01. The sequence continues at coordinate 24,445 of JALVQM010000448.1, forward strand.
GCTACATGCAGGACACCAGACTTGATCTCATTGGCGTAAGCCACAACACCCCCTCGAAAATAAGAGGAGGAACCCGGTGTATTGGTAAGCAAATGGGCCACCAATCCACCAGTGCAACTTTCAGCAACCGCCAACGTGAACAGGTGCTGTTTCAAAAGGTTTCCCACAACCACAGGCAGTGAAAGCCCCTGGTCCGAGACCAGGTGGTGGCCAAGCTGACTGCAGACCCATTTAACGGCCTTTTCAAAATTGGCCAGGCCCACTGTGTCAGGCGATCCCGAAGAAATTACCGGGGACTGGGTATTCTTCAAATGGCTGTCATGACGGCCATAAAGCTTAACCTGGATTTCAGGAAACTTGGCGCGCAACCCGAGTTTGATACCGGGAAAAAGCTTTTCCACCTGGGCAACCCTTTCTCCAACTTCAGATTCAGGCAATCCAAAAGTCGTAATTGTTCTGACCCTGGCCGGACTCAAGTTTTTCCCAAAGGTTTTACGAATATGGGGAACGACCTGTTCCCTGAACATCTTACGCATCTCGCCCGGCACACCCGGCATAAAGTAAAACCAGCACCGCCCCATTTTCATAGCAAAACCAGGGGCCGTTCCGACTTCATTGCGCAGGAGCCGGGCTCCTTCAGGGATCATGGCCTGTTTGCGATTCGATGGTGTCATAACACGCTTGCGGGCAGCAAAAAACTGTTCAATATCGGCTAAAGCAGCTAAATTAAGCACCAAGGGCACAGCGGAGGCGGAAGCGGCAGCTTGCGCTGTCAAATCATCAGTTGTCGGTCCAAGTCCACCGGTCACCAGGGCCAGGTCCACCCTTTGGCTGACCTCGCACAAAACAGCTTCGATATCTCCCTGGCTGTCACCAACTGTGTGATGACGTGCGACACCGATACCAATCAGCTCTAACTGCTGTGCCAGGAAAGCCGAGTTGCTGTCTACCAGGGCTCCTGTTAAAATTTCATCTCCGGTTGCCACAATTTCCGCCTGCATACTTTAGACCTCACTAATCTTTAATAGTTAGCCTTGATGTCATCGATAAAACCTGACTTTGTGTGTTTTGCGTCGTTGCCGGCGCGGACCTCTGCAAGCACGCCTCGTCGGCCTTGAAACTCCTTATATAACAGAGCTGCCGGAATTCATTGTTTACAGCACCCCGGTTAAAATGGCAATATTACAGGCAACAATACCGGTAGAGGATGGGGTATTATGACTTACAACTTCGATCCGGACAGATGGTAC
>JALVQM010000449.1:0-19288 GCA_027025615.1 Desulfobacteraceae bacterium
ATATAAGCATGACAGTGTATTTCGGGATACGATAGATCGAGGCGCACTGCTGCTTCATTCAGAACTGGGCGAGGATATCCGTTCCATCATTATTTCCGATGATGCGGAAAAGTTACGGCAGACCGCCATTGCCCAGCCGGCGTTGTTTTTGTTGGAATATGCCCTTGCCGAAATGTGGGAGGCTCTGGGAGTGCGGCCGGCAGCCATGATTGGCCACAGTATAGGGGAATTGACAGCCGCCTGCCTGGCTGGAGTATTTTCCTTTGAGGAAGGCCTGCAATTGGTAGCCCGACGGGGAAAATTGATGCAGCAATGCCCTCCCGGCAGCATGCTTTCAGTTCGTTTGCCGGCATCTGTCATGAAAGACAGACTGTTCGGAGGCCTGGTACTTTCCACTGTAAATGCTCCAGAACTGTGTGTCATTGGTGGTCAGGATGATGAGATCTCGACTCTGCAGGAGACTTTGCAAAAGGAAAAAGTTCCCTGTCGAATATTACACACCTCTCATGCCTTTCATTCTCCGGCAATGATGAAGGCGGCAGACGAGTTTGTCAAGGTCATGGAGCAGGTGAAATTATCGCGGCCGGATATACCTTTCATTTCTTGTATAAGCGGCACTTGGATAACAACGGAGCAGGCGCTCTCTCCTGCATATTGGGCCGAGCAGATTCGGCAGACAGTCCAGATAAGCAGGGGATTCTCACAAATAGTTACGGATTATTCAAATGGGGTTTTTCTTGAAGTCGGTCCACGTATGACCATGGCCACCCTGCTTCGTCAGCATGACCCTGCGAAAAGCAGCGCTGTCATTTCCACCCTTGAAGGTGCGGATACAACGAATCGGGAATATGTCGATTTTTTAAATGGTTGTGGTCAACTGTGGCTCTCTGGAGTGGATCTTCACTGGCAGCAGCTTTATCGTGAAGAAATGCCGCATCGAACCCCCTTGCCCACATACCCATTCGAACGAAAACGGTATTGGTTGGACTCTGCCCCTGTGGATGAGAATACCCGTATAGGCTACCATGAAAGGTCAACAAGTATGAATCCGGGATACAATGAAACAGCAGCTTCTCAACAAGAAATGGAACAGGATGTCACTATGCTGCATCATCGGATTGTCGCAAAGTTGATTGATATTATTGAAGAGTCCTCCGGAATTGCAATTGAAGATAACCAGACAGGTAGCAGTTTTCTCGATTTGGGATTTGATTCATTACTGTTAACTCAGATTGCGACTATTATCAGTAATAACTTCAACGTTGAAGTGCTATTCAGGCAGTTGATGGAAGAGCAGAATTCCGTTGAAAGCCTGGCCGAATACGTGGCGGCAAACGGAGATGGATTGAACGAGATGTTTTCTGAAGAAAGTCCTTCTGTACAACTAATACCTTCTTCTTCAAGCTGTTCCCAGGCAGATGAATCTGCAATCGTAACCTCTCCTGTTGCCGGACATGGTCTTGAAGCAGTACTCTCTCAGCAACTGCAGATTCTTAACCGGCAGCTGGATATCCTTACAGGCACTAAAACAGCGTTCCAACCAGCACCAGCCATGTCATCGACTTCGACCGACAGCATTCCTCCTGCCTCGTCACTGGAAAAACTGTCCGTTGTGCCTGAGAATGAAAAGTTGAAAAAACAAAAGGCAGGGGATGACAAAACAGAAGATGGGAAGAAGCCGTTTGGACCTGCTGCAAAAATTTCAACATCCAGCGATGCAGTATTGTCTTCTGACCAGCAGAAAAACCTGCAAACCCTTGTTGATTCCTATACTGCAAAAACAGCAGGGTCAAGAAACTATACAGATGCAAATCGGGTTCACCTGGCCGACCCCCGTGCAGTATCCGGTTTTCAACCCCTGTTCAAAGAAATTGTTTATCCCATAGTGGTGAAACAGTCAAAAGGCGTCAGGTTGATAGACATTGATGACAATGAATATGTGGACATGCTCAACGGCTATGGTTCCAATTTTCTTGGTTTTACCAATGAGTTGATCATGCAGGCGGTTGCCGAGCAAATGAGTAAGGGAGTGGAAATCGGCCCACAGCACCCCCTTGCCGGCGAGGTTGCCGGATTGATGAGAGAGATGACGGGTTTGGATCGATTTGCCTTCTGTAATACCGGCTCGGAAGCCGTGCTTGGCTGCACACGGCTGGCCCGTACGGTTACTGGACGTAAAACAATCGTCATGTTTCACGGAGCCTATCATGGAATTTTTGATGAAGTGATTGTTCGCGGTACTCCAGCCTTGAAATCTTTTCCCGGTGCACCAGGCATTATGCCGGAGTCGGTTCAGAACACACTGGTACTGGAGTATGGTTCACCTGAATCGCTTAAGATTATCAAAGAAAGAAGTAATGAACTGGCCGCAGTTCTGGTCGAGCCGGTGCAGAGCCGAAACCCTTCATTGCAGCCAAGAGATTTTCTCAGGGAACTCAGAAGTATTACCAGGGATACCGGTATCGCATTGATTATGGATGAGGTGATTACCGGATTCCGCATTGATCCGGGAGGAGCTCAATCGTACTTTGGAGTGAAAGCAGATCTGGCTACCTATGGCAAAGTGATCGGCGGCGGTCTTCCCATCGGGGTAATTGGTGGTATTTCCAGGTTTATGGATGCTCTGGATGGTGGGCAATGGCAGTATGGAGATGACTCCTTCCCAGAAGTCGGAGTGACCTATTTTGCCGGTACCTTTGTCCGTCATCCAATGGCTCTGGCGGCAGCCCGGGCGGTATTGCTATTTCTGAGAGAAAAGGGTCGGGAATTGCAGAAAGCGATCAACAGCAGGGCTGATCAGTTTGCCCGTACCCTCAATAATTATTTTGCAGCCGTTCATGCACCGATGAAAATCAGCAATTTCGGCTCATTGATGAAGATCGATTTTACCGATGAGAACCCTCTTAATGAGCTGGTCTACTGTTATATGAGACAAAAAGGTGTCCATATCTGGGATGGGCGGCCTATTTTTTTGACTCTGGCCCATTCAGATGATGATCTTGAATTTGTTTTGAAAATTTTTAAAGAAAGCATTGCGGAAATGCAGTCTGCCGGTTTTTTCCCGAAGAGCGCCGGAGAAGTGTCAGGTAACGTCCCGCCGGTACCCGGCGCATGTCTGGGCAAAACGCCGGATGGAACTCCTGCCTGGTTTGTTGCGGATCCCCATCGGCCTGGAAAGTATATTCAGCTTGAGGAACCATGATGGAATCGAACAATAAAATCAGAGGCCAGTCTGTTGATTTTGATCCGTTCACCAATGGTTTGATTCAGAGAAAGATTGAGGCAACCGATGCTCAGAAGGAAATTTGGACATCTGTACAGTTCGGTAGTGAGGCGAATTGTGCTTTTAACGAATCCCTATGGCTAGAGTTGACAGGAAGCCTTGATGTAGTTGCATTAGAGACAGCTTTTCAGGATGTTGTGGCCCGTCATGAGGCATTGCGGGCAACTTTCAGCCCGGATGGGCAGTTTTTCTGTATTTCCGCTATGGTTGTTCCCGATATAGGGCATGAGGATTTGTCCGCATTGCCTGCTGCTGAACAGGCGAATGCTGTTTCGGAACTTCAACGGCAGGCGGCAACCACCCCTTTTGACTTGGTTAATGGTCCGTTGTTGCGGCTACTCCTCGTAAAATTGGAAGATCAGCATTACGGCCTCCTTGTTACCACCCACCATATTGTCTGCGATGGATGGTCTTACTGGATTTTTCTTGAGGATTTGGCCGCCCTGTATAACATGAGGAAAAATAATACTGCTCTATCGCTTCCTGCTGTTGACTCATTCAGTCAATATGCGGAAGAAATGAACAGCAGCAGATACAGGGATCAATTTGATGAAGATTTGCAGTATTGGTTGAAACAGTTTTCTCCGCTTCCCGAACCTCTTGCCCTGCCTACATATGAGCCGCGCCCACTACATAGAACATTTGCGGCCAGACGTCTTGACTATTCTTTTGATGACCTGCTGATAGCGAGCGTACAAAAGTTGGCTGCATCCCTGGGTATTACCTTTAACTCGGTTCTCCTTTCTTGCCTTTCCTGTTACCTACACCGAATTTGCCAACAGGAGGATATTGTCATAGGCGTGCCTGCGGCCGGGCAGTCTGTGAGTGGACTATATCATCTCATAGGTCATTGCATCAATCTTCTTCCCCTTCATTATCATGTAAAAAGTGACATCCGTTTTTCTGAATACGCCAAAGAGTGCCAGAAAAATCTGTTGGATGGATACGAACATCAGCATATAACCTACGGAACACTTATCCGTCAGCTGAAATTGAACAGAGAGCCGGGACGACCTCCGCTGGTATCCGTTATTTTCAATATTGATCAGGATTTAGACGCCGTCTTCTTTGATGGCCTGGAAGTTTCCGTATACACTCCCCCCCGTTCATTTGAAAACTTTGACCTGTTTTTTAATCTGGTTAAAGATAAAAAAGGGGTGACTCTTGAGTGTCAGTACCAGACAGCCCTTTTTGATGAAGCTACTATTTCCATGCATCTTGACGGGTTGCGGGAGCTGCTCGAAGCGGTTGCTGAAAATCCGCAGCAACTGATTGGTAACATCCCCATTGTTGCAGAGGGAGAAAAACAGTTCCTTCTTGAGCAGTTAAATAGAAATACCCTGGAACTTCCACCAGTACAATCATTTGTTGAGTTGTTCAGGCAGTCGGTTACTGAAAACAGAGGAAAAACTGCCGCAGTCTATCAAGACATTTCCCTTAGCTATGAGGAACTCGACCGTCGCTCCGATCAGGTTGCAGCATATATACATCATATTGGTGGCGGTAAAGGCTCCTTGGTCGGCATCTATCTGAACAGATCTCTCAATATGCTGATTGCCGCGCTCGGAGTGTTGAAGTCTGGTGCCGGCTATGTTCCTCTTGATCCAGCTTTTCCCCATGACAGGCTTCAGTACATGATTGAAGATTCCGGCCTGAATATTCTGATCAGTGAAAAAACACTGGATATAACGGCTTTTTCTCATACCGGCCAGATAATCGATATAGAAGCCGACTGGTCAAGCATTGCGGCCTGCAACACGGATATGATCCAGGATATCTCCTGTGCCCGAGACAGTATTGGATATGTGATCTATACATCTGGCTCTACAGGCAAACCCAAGGGAGTGGCTGTACCGCATGGGGCTATCCTTAATTTTCTGGTCAGTATGCGGCAAAATCCGGGAATGAACCATGAAGATATCCTGTTGGCTGTAACCACTCTGTCATTTGACATTGCCGTTCTCGAGCTGTACCTGCCCTTAATATCAGGTGCAACGGTTGTTATTGCCGGTACTGACGATTTGGTGGATGGTAAACGCCTGATGAATATACTCTCAAATACTGGAATTACCGTGCTACAGGCGACGCCCTCAACCTGGCGTGTTCTTCTTGCCTCCGGCTGGCAGGGTAAACAAAAGCTTAAGGCGCTTTGCGGTGGAGAGGTGCTGTCTCAGGAGTTGGCGGACAGGCTTGTCAGTAGAGTGGGTGAACTCTGGAATATGTATGGCCCGACCGAGACCACTGTCTGGTCTACAGTGTATCGAATTTCCGGGCAGGGCCAAAGGATTCTGATAGGGCGGCCGATCGGCAATACGCAGCTTTACGTCCTTGATGCCGGACAGCAGCTTATCCCCCGGGGAGTCACCGGAGAACTGTATATCGGCGGCAAAGGTGTTACACTTGGGTACCTCAACAGACAGGAGTTAACTGACCTTGCATTTGTTTCCAACCCGTTGACGCGTGACAAAAATGACATCGTGTACCGGACAGGTGATCTGGTCCGATACCGGCAGGATGGAGAGCTTGAATATATAAGCCGCCTTGACAACCAGATAAAACTGCGTGGCTACCGTATCGAGTTGGGTGAAATTGAGGCGGCAATAAGCCGGTTTCCTGATGTCGAGCAGGTCGTGGTGAGCGTGTTCGTCAGGTCAGAAGATGATCAACGATTGGTTGCCTACATCAAGGGAAAGAAAAAACCTGATTTTGAAGCGTTACGAGTGCATCTGCGTGAAACCTTGCCTACATATATGATCCCTCAGCATTTCATCTGTCTGGATGACTTTCCTTTGACCGCCAATGGCAAGGTGGACCGCAGGGCCTTGCCTGGACCGGTGGAAGAAAGAGAGGCTGCCCGTGGTGTCGTTAAATCCCGCAATGATTTTGAAAAAAGTCTTCTGGCTGTGTGGAAAAAGGTTCTTGGGGTGGATGACATTGGCATAACCGACGATTTTTTTGAAAAGGGGGGGCACTCCCTGCTTGCTTTGACCCTGGTCAATGAGATGAAGAAGGCAACAGGAGTGGAAATCGAATATGGCGACATCTTTATCTCTTCAACAATTAAAGATCTCGTTGAAAGCCTGGGATCCAAAACCAGGAAACAGGCATCCAGTGTTGTTCCTTTACAGAAAAATGGCAGCGCGACGCCTCTTTTCTGTCTTTGCGGGATAAATCTGTATCGGGAGTTTGCCCATAGTCTTGGGGAGAATCAGCCGGTTTATGCCATTTACGCAGATGAAGAACAGGCTTTACTCAAACAGGCTGTCCAAGGAGAGGTGGGCAATGTTTCCGTTAAGAAACTTGCTGACTCCTATTGTAAGGCTATTTTAAGACAGCAGGCCAAAGGCCCATATCAACTGGCCGGTATTTCTTTTGGTGGAATTCTAGCCATTGAAACTGCGAGATTACTTGAAAAAAAGGGAGAGAAGGTTGCCCTTGTTATTTTGCTGGATACAATTTTGAAAAAAGGTGAACGGAAAAGCAGAGTAGATGTACTGCAGCACCATTTGAAAAATGTACGGGAAAAGGGAATCAATTACCTGTTGTCCAAGGCAAAAAACAGGATAGGAAGTGAAGAATCCGGAAACCAAACCGAAGATGGACAGGATGAGCATGCCAGCATCAGGATTAGAGAACTTGCCTATCTGCAGGCAATGCGTGAGTATGAGGAAAAAATTCAGCCCTACATGGGTGATGTTGTGCTGGTTCGGGCACAGAAAACATTCAAAGGGGGCGCGATTGAGTATCTTCCGGCATACGGTTGGGAGGAACATCTTCAGGGATCATTTACCGTTATAGATGTGCCTGGAGACCACCTGGGAATTATTACACAACCTCAGGTACGTGTTTTGGCTGAAAAGTTAAAATGTTTTCTTACTCCCAAGCCGCAGGCTGATAAAAATACAATATAATGTCAATGTTAAATGACAACAAGGTGGAGTTGGCCAGGTTCCCTGCCAGTATGGCTCAGCGAGAAATCTGGTCGGCTATCCAGTTTGGGGCAGAGGCGCATTGTGCTTACAATTTATCCTTGTGGCTTGAACTGGAAGGTCCCCTTGACAGGTCCGCACTGGAAAAGGCTTTGCAAGTGGTCGTGGAGCGGCATGATGCGCTGCGGATTATCTTTGATGATGACGGCAGAACATTTCGTGTCGGCCAATACTGTCCTTCCTGCCTGACATATCTTGATTTTTCGGATCAGGAGGAGGTTAAGCAACAGTCCACACTTCTGGAGCTGGAGCAGAGAGACGCAGACACACCTTTTAATCTTGTCCGCGGTCCCCTTGTGCGCATTCATCTCGTCAAGCTGACCGAGAGGAAAAACCGTCTGCTTTTTACCTCCCACGCGATTGTTTGTGATGATTGGTCGATACGAATTGTTTTCCAGGAGTTGGCACAGTTATACAATGCAAAGCACCAGGGCGTCGTACTGGTATTTCCTCCTGCTGTCCAATTCAGCAGTTATGTGGCAAAAGAGAATCAGGATGGTGAAAGTCCTGCATTCAAGCGCAGCCGCGCCTACTGGATTAAGCGGCTGACTCCGGTTCCGGACCCTCTTGATATCCCTTCATGGAAGAGTCGTCCCCGGACACGAACTTTTGCTTCCCGCCACAGTATTCTGACTCTTGATAATGCTTTGACAGATAAGGCACAGCTATTTGCCGACAGGCATAATCTGTCCATGGGGCAGCTTTTTCTCTCTGTCCTGGCGATATATTTTTATCGCATCTGCAGACAGGATGATATTGTCATCGGTATGGTTGCCCCAGGGCGTCGGTCAGACGAACAGCATGTTGGACCCTATGCCGTTCTGTTGCCTCTGTGTTTTCATATTGTCCCGGAGACTTCTTTCAATGCATATGTTGATCAATGCAATTTGATGTTCTCCGAGGCACTCGAGTATCAGCAGGTCACCTATGCCACATTGGTCAGGGATCTCAAACTGTCAGGAGATTCCGGTCGGCCTCTCCTGTTCTCCACGCTTTTTCATACTGAATCGCTGGTAGAGTCGGTCAATTTTAGCGGCCTGAAAAGTAGTGTCAGTATTCCCCCGGGATCCAGCGAAAATTTTGATCTTGTTTTTCACTTTGTTTCAAGAGGCAAGGCAGCGGAAATCCAATGCCGATATAACAGGGCCACTTTTGACGACGCCATAATTTCCCTGCATCTGGAAAGTTTTCTTGCGCTGTTGACCAACGCCCTGGATAATCCAGCCGTTCCGGTGAAGGCATTGGCGTTGGTATCCTCCGAAGAGCGAAGACTGCAACTTGAAATATTTAACGACACCAACCTTGTCTTGCCGTCGGCACCGACCATTCTGAACCTTTTCACGGATATGGTTCGTAACCATGCCGACAAGGATGCCATAGTTTTTAAAAATTTCTCACTCAGCTATGCGGAACTTCACCGACAGTCTGATCTGCTCGCGACAAAGCTTATTGCTAATGGGGCGGGAAAAAACACTCTGGTTGCTATTCACCTCCATCGATCCCACAAGATGTTTATTGCCATCTTGGGTGTTTTGAAATCAGGAGCAGGTTATGTGCCATTGGATCCTTCCTTTCCTCATGATCGACTTCAGTACATGGTTGAGGATTCGCAGCCGGTCGCCCTGATCACTGAGTCGGGATTGCCGGAAATTTTTTATGAGCTGCCTGTCCTGACAATAGATATAGACCAGGCCCTTACCGATGCCCCGTCTGTGGCGGTTAGCCTTCCAGACGACTGTGTTCCTGGGAGACAGGATATTGCCTACGTTATCTATACATCCGGCTCCACGGGAAAACCGAAAGGTGTCGCCGTACCGCATCTCGGTCTGTTGAACCTGCTTGTCAGCATGCGAGAACTTCCTGGAATGCAAGAAAGTGACCGTCTGCTGGCCGTAACGACTCTGTCGTTTGATATGGCAGTTCCGGAACTGTATCTTCCGCTGATTACAGGAGCAACGATTTTTATGGCAGGCAGGGAGGACGTCATAGACGGCAGCTGCCTTAAGTCTTTGTTGGAGGCACACGACATCACTTTTTTCCAGGCGACTCCTTCAACCTGGCGTATGTTGCTGGCGGCCGGCTGGCAGGGAAATCCAGGGATGAAAGGCCTGATTGGCGGCGAAGCGTTGCCCTTGACCCTGGCACATGAACTTGTTCCCAGGTTACAGGAACTTTGGAATATGTATGGTCCCACAGAGACGACTGTCTGGTCGACAGCCTGGCAGGTGCCTCCTGATACCTTGCAGATCCTTGTCGGACGACCAATCGCCAACACACAGCTCTATGTGTTGGACGAGAGACGGCAGCTCCTGCCGCGGGGTGTTCCCGGGGAGCTCTATATTGGCGGGGCCGGTGTGACCAGAGGATATTTGAACCGGGATGAGCTGACTGCCGGGGTCTTTATCCAGAATCCTCTTGTCCCGGAGGAGCTGGATATAATCTACCGGACTGGTGATCTTGTCCGCTACCATGCCTCTGGAGAACTTGAATACATAAGCCGTCTCGACCACCAGGTTAAACTGCGCGGCTATCGCATTGAACTGGGCGAGATAGAAACAGCCATCACCAGAGTGACTGGCCGCAAGGAAGTCGTGGTTAATATATTTTCCATGTCCGAGGATGATCAACGGCTTGTCGCCTATATCAAAAAGGAAGGAGACATTGATCAGGAGTCTCTGGACAGAGAGTTACGGGCTGTTTTGCCGGCCTATATGATCCCGCAGCACTATATGCTGCTCGATGCCTTTCCCTTGACGGTAAACGGCAAGATTGATCGTAAAGCTCTGCCAAGGCCCGAACGGGAGGAGAGTCCGCAATCAGGGTTGGTAGAGCCGCGGAATGATTTTGAATACAGCCTGCTGGAAGTGTGGAAGCGGATACTCAAGGTGGATCATATCGGGATCACAGATAATTTTTTTGATCTCGGAGGGCACTCACTCCTTGCCCTGACCCTTGTGAATGAAATGAAGAAGGCTACGGGAATCGAGATAGAATATGGCGCAGTTTTCAGCACGCCGACCATTAAAGATATTGTGGAAAATCTTGGTGAGGCCATCAGTAAACAGGCATCGAGTGTTGTGGCCTTGCAACCTGAAGGAGACGGTATTCCGATATTTTGTTTGTGTGGAATTAACCTGTACCAGGAGCTGGCCGTTAGCCTGGGAAAAGAACAGCCTGTGTATGCAGTATATGTTGACGAAGAACAGGCGTTGCTGGAGCAGGCGGCCCAGGGCCGTGTCGCTGACGTGTCGGTTGAAAAACTTGCGCAGGCTTATCTTAAGGCTATTGACAGGCAGCAACCGGAAGGACCGTATCAGTTAATTGGTATTTCCTTTGGCGGCATTGTTGCCGTCGAGACCGCGCGTCTTCTCCAGAATGCCGGCAAGGAGGTCCGAATCGTTGTCCTGCTGGATACTATTTTACCCCGGGGCCGAAAAAAGAAAATTATCGGCGTCTTGAAACACCACTTGTATAAGATCGGAAGAGAAGGCCTCGGATATCTCTTTTCCAGATCAAAACAAAAGGTTCGGAAAACCCTATACCGGCACCCCTGGATGGTACGGAAAGGCGGGAAAAAAGATAACAAAGATATTAAGAATGATAAAATTGTCCAATTCAGAGAGCTTGCCTATCTGCAGGCAATGGATGATTACCAGGGAAGTATAAAGCCGTTCTCAGGAGATGTGGTCCTGTTCAGGGCACATGACAAATGGGGAGATAACAGTTTTTTCGAGTATCGCCATGATTATGGATGGGGGGAGCATGTGCAGGGATCGTTGACAATCCTGGATGCTTCCGGAGATCATCTGGGGATTATCTCTAAACCTCATGTACAGGCGCTGGCGGAACAGTTGCGGCCATTATTCATGTGTCATGAATAATGGCCGCTTTGAATGAACCGGTGGCCTTGTGTAAATTTTACCTTTTGCAGCCCAATGGCGGATAATTTAAAAAAACGAGTTCTGCAAAGTACGGCAATCATACTCGGCGGTGATGGACTGGCTAATGTTATTCGTCTCATCGGTAATCTCATTCTGACGAGGCTGCTGGTGCCGGAGATGTTCGGGCTCATGGCCATTGCCAACGTGGTCATTATGGCTTTGGCCATGTTTTCCGATATCGGGGTCGGCATGTTTGTTATCCGCAGTACCCGGGCTTTGGACCCGGAATTTTTAAATACAGCCTGGACCCTGAAAGTTCTGCGTGGATTCGTACTCTGGGGCATCACCCTGGTCGTTGCCAAACCGGCGGCCCTTATCTATAATGAACCTTTGCTCCTGTGGATGATCCCTCTTATTGGCATTGGATTTGTATTTGACGGATTTCAGTCCATGGCCATGATTCTTTTTAAGAAAGAACTAAAAATGGGCAGGCTCATTATTATGAACCTCGCTGCCAGAATCTGCGGCCTGGTATGTATGGTTGTCCTTGCCTATATTTATCGTAATGTCTGGGCTCTTGTTATCGGCGGCCTGGTGGCCGCCCTTGTCAATCTGGTATGGAGTTTTTTCCTTGACAGGAATATCGTGCATAAATTTGTCTGGGATAAATCGGTAGCCTCTGAAATTTTCCATTATGGTAAATGGATTTTTCTCTCCACATCCATGATGTTTCTCGCCACTCAGGCGGATAGACTGCTACTTGGCAAGCTTTTTCCATTGGCCCTGCTCGGTATTTATAGTATTGCATTGAATATTTCCCAGGTGCCAAAAAATCTGGTGAGTAAAGTAAGCCAGAATATCATTTTTCCTGTTATTTCCATGTACGCTCATCTGCCCCGTTCTGCATTGCGGCACAAGATCCTGCAGAAAAGAAAGTTATTGCTGGTTCCCCTAGCTCTGCTTGTTGCGGTTTTGACCGGGTTTGGTGATTTGATAATCAATGTTCTTTACGATAATAGATATGTGGAGGCGGGTTGGATGTTACCTCTGCTGGCGCTCGGCATGTGGCCTCTTCTTCTCTATTCGACCATAGACCGTTGCCTGTATGTTGTTGGCAATCCCAAGCATCCGGCAGTCGGTAATGCGTTGAAGTTTATCTATATGGTTACCTGTCTGCCCCTTGCCTATTTTTTGACTGGCAAGCTGGGCGCCGTTCTGGTAGTGGCCTTTAACGATTTGCCCGTTTATGTAGCCATAAATTATGGACTTAGAAAAAAAGAATTATCTGGAATACAACAGGATATATGGTCAACAGGCATTTTATTATTATTTCTCGTTTTATTTATTTGCTTGCGATATGCCCTCGGCATAGGATTGCCAGGCTACGCTGCCTTTCATGGTTCCATACCCGACATGTAATAAAACATGAAAAAGAGGGATTGTTAATGGTACGCTTGTTAATTCTATGTTCTGGAGATCCAAATAATATAAAAACATTTTCCGGTTCCGCTAAAAGTTTAATTTCGGCATTAGAAAAAAGAGGCATTGTCCATGCAAAAGCAAATGTTTTAAAAGGTATCAGTGATGGTTTTAGTCCAGCCCCAATATGGCTTAAGATTTTTCGAAAAATTGACCTGCTACATAAAGAACCATTGCTCCGGCACTCTGAATTGATATATAAGATTGATTCTATAAGAGCGCATAAAATTGCCAAAAAGAATATAGGGTTTAATGCCTGTTTGATGTATGGAACCCAGTTTAATCCTAATTTGGATGTTCCTACGTATTGTTATTTTGATGCCACTGCAGTTGATGTGTTAAAATCTGGTCTGTGGCAGATATCCTATTTACCTGATCGGGCAAAAAAAAGAATAATTGATAGACAGCAAGAATTATTTAATAATTGCTTTGGAGTATTCCCTCGAACCAATTGGGCAGCAAAATCTTTATTTAGTAAGTATAATATAAAGAGTAATAAAGTTGTCGTTGCTGGAGCCGGGGCAAATTTTGATGGTTCCTGGCAGCCTTTCCCACACGAAGATTATGATAATAAAATCATCCTATTTGTTGGTGGGGACTGGGAAGGAAAAGGAGGACCATTTATTATAAAGGCTTTTCAAAAAGTTCGTCAACCTATCCCCGAGGCTCATTTAGTTATTGTTTGTTGCAATCCAGCCATCGACATTGATGGGGTTGAAGTGGTTGGGCGTATTGATAAAAATGTCCCTGGTGGGCTTGAATTGTTACTCAAACAGTATGCACGCGCCTCAGTATTTACAATTATGAGCAAATTTGAGGCTTTTGGAATTGTTGCTATTGAAGCCCAATATTGTTTTGTCCCTTGTGTTTTGCCAAGCAAATTTGCCTTCCCGGAGATGATTGTTAATAATAGTACTGGCAAATTACTTCACCATGAAAATGTGGATGATTTTGCTGGAATTCTTATAAGACTATTGAAAGACCCTGTTAAACTGAAAAAGATGGGACAAGCGGCACATGATTTTGTTAAACAAAATTATTCTTGGGATTTGGCTGCGAAACGTATCCATGAAAAAATCGAACATGATCTTAGTAAAGGGTTTGAAAAGTAATTTTCAGAATTAATTTTCAGCAGTTTAGGGCTGAAAAATCAGCTTTTTTTCGTTTAGCTTTCCTAGCCGAGGCTTGATGTCTGGAATTTACCTGTAAAGTTTTGGGTATCAGTCGGCAAACTATTCACAACTATGAGGAAATAGTCAAACATTTCGGCAGGGAAGGGTTGTTCAACAGTTATCAGCCAGCCAAAAGCAAGAACCGGGGAAAACAACGCGCGGATAACAAAAAAAGATACCCCGCGGCAATAAGGATCGCATCCTTGAAGCCAAGCGCAAACAGGAGCGGGAAAAGCGTGAGGAATTACAGCAGCAGCTTTCCCTTTTTTCCAAAGCTGATACAAATGGAATTCCAGCTGAAGATGCGCCTTTTGCCAAGGAGCATGACTGGCAAGCCAGCCGCTATGCTGGTGTTTTCATGTATTTGATCTACCTGGTATCAGAGTATAGATGGTTTGCTTATAGCGAATCATTTTGGAGGCTACTACAAGATTTTTCAGGTTTTTCTGCTTTTATGGTTGGCCGCAATATCCCTTCCATCGAGCAGCTGAAAAATGTGCATAAGGGCGAAGCGGGCCTGATAGTCGGACTTTCACCGAATACCGAGTAAGCCCAAGGTATTTGAGAGGTTTTTGTGAGACAATAGATATGCCGAGCCTGTCCTTGAAAAATGATAGAAAATTTACCCTCAAGGTGCGTGCCGCCTCCTATGGCCTACGCAATATGCTGAAAAAAGCAGACTGGAATCTCAGTGATCGGGATTTACTGGTCTATCGGCAGGAACAAATGCTTAAGATTATCAAAGCCCTCAAACAAGACCTGGTATGACTCCCCTTGTTCCTCTCATGCTCATTGGCTGGGTGCCGTTCACTATTTTCCTGTGCAATAAATTTAAGTCCCACAAGGCTGTCATCATTTCGGTCATCGGCGGTGTCATGTTTCTGCCCCAGATAGGTTTTGAGATCCCCGGCCTTCCTGACTATGACAAGAGAACCGCTATCGCCTTGGGGTTGCTGCTCGGAGCTCGGTTGTCGGGCATGAGAAAAGCCACAAATTTTCAGTGGCAACTGTATGACCTGCCCATGGTTGTTTTTTGTTGTGTTCCCCTTATTTCTTCTTTGTTAAATGATCTTGGTAGTTATGAAGGCATTTCCGGAATACTTGACCGAATAGTATTTCTTGGTATTTTTTACCTTGCCGGCAGAATGTATTTTACTTCCCTTGGTTCCTTGCGGGATCTTGTTGTCGGGATTGTGGTTGGAGGATTGATCTATATGCCCCTTTGCTGGTATGAGATCAGAATGAGTCCACAGCTCTCCAACATATTCTATGGCTTTTTCCCCCATTCTTTTGCCCAGCAGTACCGCTACGGGGGGTTTCGGCCTGTGGTGTTCATGAGCCATGGCCTGATGGTTGCTCTATGGATGTCGATTTGTACGGTGACCGCTTTTTGGTTGTGGCGCAGCGGCAAGCTGAAACATATCTGGATAATGTCTATGTCCATTATTGTCGTTCTGTTAACAGGAACTACAGTCCTCTGTAAATCAGCCAATGGCTGGCTGACCATGGCCATTGGCTATGGGGCGTATCCTGTTTATAAGGTTCTTAAGACCAAGATACTCGTGGTGCTGCTTCTTATCCTTGTTGCTTATCCTGTGTGCAGGGTGAGTGGATTATTGTCGACAGAGACGGTCATGGGGTGGGCAGGTGAATTGGTGGATCAAACCCGCGAGGGCTCCTTGGGAGTTCGTCTTTTGCAGGAGGACCTTTTTGTTGCCAGAATTATGGAACGTCCTTTTTTCGGTTGGGGAAGAATGGGTCGGGCCTGGCCGAGGAACGCGGAGGGCAAGAAAACAATAGATATGATAGACTCCACATGGCTTATTTTTTTTGGTGTCAACGGGTTCGCAGGGTTGTTGTCGTTTTATCTGACAATGTTTCTGGGGCCATGGCTTACGGCCCGTTCATCTGCAAGGGATCTAGCCTGGCAGGATGAACGAATTTTATTGCCGTCCGTCCTCAGTCTTGGTGTCCTCCTTTTTGCTTTGGATTCTTTTGTCAATGGCATGCCTAATCCAGTTTTCTTTGTTACCGCTGGAGCGTTGATAAGCTTTCAGAGCAATAAACGTAATATATAAATCGCTGCAGCCAGATAGGAAAATAATTCCTAATGATATTTTTCATTCCTTGAACCTATGTCTGTTTCCTTAAGTATTGTTATTGTAAACTACCAAACGCCACGGTTAACGGTTGAATGTCTCGCTTCCCTTAAAGAGGAGCTTGGTAAACCCGTTCTGTTTACTGTTACCGTTGTCGACAATAATTCCGGAGACGGTTCTGTGGAATATCTTATAGAGGCAGTGAAGGAAAATGGATGGCAGGCGTGGGTGAATATTCTTCCTCTGCCGGAAAACGGTGGTTTTGCCTATGGAAATAACAGGGCGATTCAAAAGATAATTGAGACCAGGGGACTTACGGATTATATATGGCTGTTAAACCCCGATACCGTTGTTCTTGCAGGATCCTGTGGCGCACTTGTCCGTTTTCTGGACGAACATCCAGAAGTGGGAATTGTTGGAAGTCGTTTAGAAGATCCCGATGGTACCCCCCAGGTTTCAGCCTTTCGTGATCATTCCGTTGTCAGTGAATTTTTATCGGCTTTCAGACTAGGTTTAGCCTCAACACTATTACATAAATGGGTTGTTGCCCAAGCTCCACAATCGGTATACCCCGTCAAGACAGATTGGGTTTCAGGCGCTTCTATGATGATCAGGGGGGCGGTTTTTGATGACGTAGGTTTGTTGGACGAAAAATATTTTATGTATTTTGAAGAGGTTGATTTTTGTCTTAAAGCCAGGAAGGAAGGCTGGCCTTGCTGGTATGTACCTGCAAGTAGGGTGGTTCATCTTGTCGGGGCAGCAAGCGGTATCTCTGATAATAGAAGAAAGGCACGGCGTCGGCCGGCATATTGGTTTGAATCAAGACGACGATTTTTTTTGAATCATCATGGAAAAAGAGCTCTTTTCTGGGCCGATACTCTTTGGATACTCGGGTACGGTTTATGGAGAATACGACGAAGGTTGCAGAGAAAACCTGATTTGGACCCACCGTATTTTTTAAAAGATTTTTTTTTTCAGAGTGTTTTTTGCAAGGGTTTTGGAAAATGAGCATATTGTATTGATATAGAGACTTGTCGATGCAACGCAAGCAGTAAAAAAAATAATTAACATGGTTAATCATATAGGAGTTGTGGTCATCGGCCGAAATGAAGGGGAGCGGCTGAAAGTCTGCTTGCAAAGTGTGTGCAGGCAGGCGACGAGAATCGTCTATGTTGATTCAGGATCTACTGATAAAAGTTTGTCCTATGCAATTTCCATAGGCGTACATGCTCTGTCTCTTGATATGAACCGTCCGTTTACTGCTGGCCGGGCCAGGAACAAAGGATTCTTTTTTTTAACTAAAAAATATCCCGAGCTCTCTTATGTCCAGTTTATTGATGGGGATTGTGAATTACTCCCACACTGGATTCGACTTGCGGGACAGGAACTTTCTGTCCACCAAACCTGGGCAATTGTGGCCGGTACTGTGCAGGAGCGTTATCCGGGTGATTCCGTCTACAATATGCTTTGCGATATTGAATGGAATGTACCTGCAGGAGAAGTCATGGCATGCGGTGGTATCTTTATGATCCGAGCATCGGCATTTGTTGATATAGGGGGATTTGATCCTTCCGTCATTGCCGGAGAAGAGCCGGAACTCTGTTATCGACTTCGGCGTGCGGGATGGAAAATTCATAGGGTAAATATCCCCATGGCTCTGCATGATGCAGCAATGACAAAATTCAGTCAATGGTGGAAACGTGTTGTCCGCGGTGGTCACGCCTATGCTCAGGGTTGTTTCCTGCATGGCAGGGAACAAGAACATTTTAGGGTCCGTGAATGTGCAAGGGCTTGGTTGTGGGGACTTGCTGTTCCTCTGGTAGCGTTGGGTGGAGTGCTGTATATTTCCCGCTGGTATTTAATGGTACTTCTCATATATCCTCTGCAGTTTTTTCGGAACTATAGTGGGTTGAGGTTGAGAAATATAGAGAAAGGCCTTGCTTTTATTTATGCATTTTTCATGATCATAGATAAATGGCCGCAGCTTTGGGGACAACTGATATTTATTAAAACAAGAATGATGCGAAAGACTTCAACCATTATTGAGCATAAGCAATGAATATAAAGGTACTTCTTCTGGGTAAAACAGATGATGTCCGAAAATTTATCGGTTTATCTAATGGGAAATAATTAATGCCTTACTCCTGCATTCCTGTCACAAAAAACAGGAAAAATTCAGGATGAAAAAATAATTATATTAGCATGGTCTGGTTATCTCTTGCAGAACCATAATTGTGTAAGTAGTCAGGGACACCGCACGGAGTCTCGTTCCTCGCTTACCTCTTCGTACGGTCGCGACTGCCCGCATAGTGGGCTATCGGAGTATCCGCTACGCTCCGCTTACCTGCGACCAGTCGCGCCTGCACGAATCTACGGCACCCATGACCACTTGTGCGCCAGGCGAAGCTCTGGCAATCCTGGTGGCTGAGATGCCACCCGCGGTAATTGCCTGTTCACCGCGAAATCGCCGACCCGGCGTGTAGGGGTAACCTGAAGCGTCAAGCAGGGTCGGAAAAGGCCGTAACATTTGTGAACTCGATTCGGCCTCGTTACAGCTTTGGCGGCGGCGACCCACCAAGTGAATGGGGAAGCCAGCCACTAACGCAATGGGATAACAGGAGCGTTGCGTTGGGCCGCCCGGGGTGTTTGGAGACGGCATGTACTCAAGGGCGAGCCAGGGAACCTGGGAGACCCGGCGGGACGGACAGGGCAGCAGATAGCCCGAGTCCAAACGCTTGAGGGGAATGCATAACCCTCTGTGCGGTCCCGGTCGGGAGTCGGACCTGCTCATAGTAGTGTTGAAGCGGGGTAACTCCCGTGGAGCGAAGGGGCAGGACTTTGATCGTGTTTCTGACAATGGAGGAAGTCCCGCTCGCAGCATATGTCTCTCACTACGGTTGAATATGGCAGGGCAGATGTTTGCCTGGGCCTGCATGGCTTTCTTTTGCTTAAGAAACTTGGCTTTAAGGTCAAGCAGGGAGCCACCGGCACTGCCGGCACCTTGACGGACCGTCGTTGTACAGGGCGCTCATGTCGAAGGGGCTGGTCTATCTGCATAAAAGAGCCGTCAACCCCCTGTGAATGTCTTGAGGTGAGAGATCCTCGGAGAGCCGGATGCGGGAAAACCGCACGTCCGGTTCGACGAGGGGGCGCTATCCGTGATGGGACTTCCTCTGATATGTAGTAGCCGCGTGCAGCGAGGCATAGTCGTTGAAGATCATTGTTGGCAGCGCTCTACTCTACACATAATTGTTGCACATGCTGAAGGGGCGAATTTGTTCGCATTAGATAAGCGCCATTCTATCTGACATGCCTTATACAAGGCGGCTGAAGCCGCCTTTACAGGCTTGGGTTGCGGGTAAAACCCGCCTTAGTGCCTTACTCC
>JALVQM010000449.1:19298-25665 GCA_027025615.1 Desulfobacteraceae bacterium
ATCCGCGAACAGCTCACCCGATTACCAGGATAATCATGAAAATTTCGCGGCTGAAGCCGCTCCTACAGACTTGGGTTGCGGGCAAAGCCCGCCTTAGTAATCTTAAGGCTATTTTTTGGTGAATTTCAATGAATCCTGTCTTCTTGGTTGGTGCTGAAAGATCTGGTACTACTTTGCTTCGTTTGATGCTTGATGCTCATCCTCAGATCTCTTGGTTGAAAGAATTTGAGTATTCGGTAGACCGTATATCTGCGCCTGGGTGTTGGCCAGATATCGGTGATTATATCGAGTATCTGTCAACAAATAGAATATTCCAGTCTACAGGATTTGTTGTGAATGAAAAGTTGGATTATCCCGAAATTATAAAAAGTTTTTTGGTACAAAAACAACAACGTGACAATAAACCTATTATTGGTGCTACCTGTCATCGACATTATGATATTTTGTTTCACATATTTCCTAAAGCACGCTTTATATATTTACTACGTGACCCAAGGGATGTGGCAAGATCCAATATAGGCATGGGGTGGGCGGGAAATGTCTGGTATGGTGTTGATCAATGGATAGAGGCAGAAAAACTATGGAAGGAGATCAAAAAAAGAATACCGGCGCAAGATTACATTGAGGTTAAAAGTGAAGAATTAATTACCAAACCTAAAGAAGTATTGTCTGATATCTGCCATTTTTTACAAGTTAAATATGATCCAGTTATGCTTCGTTATCCTGAATATACAACTTATCTTCCACCTGATCCAACGTTGACAGAGCAATGGCGTCGCAAATTATCACCTAGTGAAATAGAGCTTGTTGAATATAAAGTCGGATCGTTGATGTCTGACAGAGGTTATGACTTTTTTTCCACAGTTCGTCGTCGGCCATCAAAAACAACAATCTTGCTGTTGAATATTCAAAATAAACTTTATAAAATATTATTTCGCATCAAACGATATGGTGTTATTTTATTTCTTAGTGATTTTCTTTCCAGACGTTTACGATTAAAAGGATGGTCGAACAATTTGAAAAAGAAAATGAATAATATTGATAGGGAATATTTAAAGTGAGTAAAGTATTGGCAAATGAACGTCTTCTACTCATATCCCCCTGTCGAAATGAAGCGCAATTTTTGCGTCATACTTTAGATAGTGTCGCTGCTCAGTCAGTACTCCCTGCCTGTTGGCTGATTGTGGATGATGGCTCAACAGACAATACCCCCGCTATACTTGCCGAATATGCTGCAAAACATGATTTTATCAAAATCGTAACCAGAACCGATCGCGGTCATCGCAGTGTGGGGCCGGGGGTGATAGACGCCTTCTATGCAGGTTATGATACCATCAATGTGGATGATTTTGATTATATCTGCAAGCTTGATTTGGATCTGGAACTGCCGGAAAGGTATTTTGAGAAGCTCATGCAGCGGATGGCTGAAACCCCCCGGCTTGGCTGCTGCAGTGGGAAACCATATTACGTGGATAAAGTTACTGGTGAATTGGTTAGTGAAAAATGCGGAGACGAAAATAGTATCGGGGCCAGCAAATTTTACCGGGTTTCCTGTTTCAAGCAGATCGGAGGCTTTATCCGTCAGGTGATGTGGGATGGAATTGATGGTCACCGCTGCCGGATGCTTGGCTGGATCGCCTGTAGTTGGGACGAACCGGATCTGCGTTTTATCCATCTACGCCCCATGGGCTCCAGCCAGAAGGGAATAATTACCGGCAGGATGCGGCACGGTTTTGGCCAATATTTCATGGGAACCGGCTTCGTCTACATGACCATCTCCGCTGCCTATCGCATGACGCGACCACCCATTGTTGTGGGCGGTCTGGCCATGTGGTGGGGGTATGTGCAGAGTCTGTTGGCTCGCCGTGAACGGCTTGAAGATCCTGAATTCAGGCGTTTCCTCCACCGTTACCAGTGGGCATGCCTGTTACAGGGGAAGAAAAAAGCCACAGAACGGTTCAATGCCCGGGGCCGTGCTGTCTGGGATCCTTCACAGCCTGGATTTCCCTTTGCCGGTGTAACCTGATGAAAAGATGTGTAGCTTATCTTGCGCCTGAACTTCCTGCCCTGTCCGCCACCTTTGTCTACAATGAAATTCTCATCCTGGAGGAAAAGGGCTGGAGTGTTGTTCCCTTTTCTGTACATGTCCCCTCTTCCCCTGTAAAGGAAAAACGGCTTGCATCCATTACGGAGTACACCTGCATTATATATGCCGCAGGGATGTCGGGGTTTATGAGGTCAGCTCTATGGCTGGTTGTCTCATCGCCGGTTCGTTTTATGCGGGCTCTGAAGACTGTCGTGGGAGACGTATTCCGGGTAGGTTGCTGCAATAGAACAGGTGTCGGCCTGCTGTACCGCTTTCTGGCTGCCTGTCGTGTCGCTATTCTGCTTAAAAAAAACAGTTGCAACCATTTACATGTCCATTTTGCCCATGTGCCTGCTGATATAGGGATGTATGGTTCGATGCTCGCTGGTATTCCGTGGAGTTTTACCGCTCATGCCAATGATCTTTTTGAGCGGGGATACCTCATACCACAGAAGATAGCACGCAGTAAATTTGCTGCAACTATTTCTGAATTCAATCGCCGGTACATGATTAGCCAGGGAGGAGACCGCAACAAAATCCATATTATTCGTTGCGGTGTTGATTCCAGGCGTTTTGTTGCTTTGCCGTTTAAGCCTGCTGCAGCGCCCTATAAAATCGGCGCCATTGGCAGAATGGTTGAGAAAAAAGGATTTGATGTTCTGTTGCGGGCTGCGGCCATTTTAAGAAAAAAAGGCATTGCTTTTCAGTTGGTTATTGCCGGTAGCGGGCCGCAGGAACATGAGTTGCAACACCTTTCCGGTCAATTTGGCCTGAATGACGTCGTTGATTTCCCGGGCGCCATATCTCACGGGGAGGTACCAGCCTGGTTACGGACTCTGGATCTATTTGTGCTACCATGTCAGCAGGACAGCAATGGTGATATGGATGGCATTCCAGTGGTCCTTATGGAGGCTATGGTTTCCGGGGTACCGGTTGTATCAACCGTTATTTCCGGAATTCCGGAACTGATAGAGCATGGCAGGGAAGGGCTTTTGGTCGAGCAGAAGGCGCCAGGCTCCTTGGCTGGTGCCATGGAAAACCTCCTGCTGGATAATGCGTTACGGAAGAAGATGAGGAGGCTTGCCATCCGGAAAGTAAGAAAAGAGTTCGACGCGGAAGTGAATCTTCACCGGTTAATCACTTGTTTTTTATAGATTACCATCCACCTATTTTTGCACATTGTTCCATGGTTATGGAATCTGAGACAATGGCTGCTACCTTTCGTTCATTTTCGGCCGGCCAGTTTTTTTTCCATGCTTCCTTGGTTTTTCTGGGATCGCGAAAGACAGTGAAATAATTATCTCGAACATCATGGGGACGGTTATCTGTTTCCGGACCAGCATAGAGTTGATCCAGAAATCGTTCCATTTGAGGATGGTAATCTATACCAAATTCAGTGCAGATATTCTGTGTATGTGTATGGGCGTCATCGCATAGTTGTTCGTAGGTCAGTAGGTATCCACGGCCGTGCCGTGAGATGGCCTTGATCGCCTTTTCCGTATCGATCCGCCAGAGAAGAGCGTTCAGCTGGATATCATCCATTGAGTCAAGAGAGTTAGCGAATCGTGCCGCCAGTTCAGGATCATGTTTTTCCAGTAACGACTTGACCACCGTCAAGCGGCCACGAGGCATTTTGCCGCTTGACTGGCCGCGAAGCAGTGAGGCAACGGTTGCCGACGGATGGCGGACAAGGTAGACAACCGGCATGGTTCCCAGGTGAAGCAGGTTGTCCATCTGGTCTTCAAAGGTGACCTCCTTGAAGACCAGCAACCGCTTGTCCCTTGGAGTGTAGAGCGTCGCAAACAGCGATCGTAAAGGAGGAAACACTCGGCTGCCTTTCCAGAGAAGTTCCATCCCCTTTTGCGGTATCCCGTCCTTTGGGAAAAAAGGTGGTTTGTCCGTCAATGGATCGGCTCGAACCAGTTGGACGTAAAGATCAGGAATTTGTCGTGTCGTAAATTCTCCGGCCGTCATTGCCTTCATGTGCCGATACACCCCGGAGTCTCGGGTTGCACGATGGAAGGGTTCAAATCGATAGGCCACCTGTGGATGGGCGTTTATTATTGAGCCGAGCCAGGTTGTGCCGGAGCGACCGGTTCCCAGGATGGCAGCTATAGGTATTCTATCTGTTGGTAGAGTCAAGATTACTGTACTCGTAAACCTGGAGGAATGAGGGCGTCGCCATGTTGGGAAGTAAAATACCCTGCTCTCAGCCAGTCATTAATAACAGGGGCGGTATAATTCGGGTCCCAGTTGTAACGGTTCTGTCCACGGATTTTTGCGTAGAACGTATTCAGGGTTGCCGGTTCTCCGAGATGACTCATGTAGGTTTCGATTGATCGGGTATCATCAGGGTAGGATGGAGCAGCGAATTTCGCCGTGGTATCATACTGAGCCTTCCATTGTTCCTGGGTAAGTATGGTGCTGTCGTAATTTGGCCATAAAAAAGTAAAAAGTCTCGCTGAATTGTAGTAGGTATTACCGTGCCAGATTGTATTATTCTCTGTGAGTCCATACCCTGCACCATCCTTCTCATCATAAGTGAACAATCCTTGCATATGCGAATCATCTCTCATATCAAATATATTGTCTTTCCAGGTGAAATTGTCCCATTGTATTCCTCCTGCAAATATAATAACTCTTTTTGCTTGGTTAGATCCCTGAAATATATTGTCTGTGATGGTTACATCTCTCGATTTATATGGTTCCTTACCCCAAGCTATTGACCCTCGCCCAGTTGATGCCTCACTTGTAATAAGAACGCTGTTGGGCCAGTCATATTGATGAATTATCATGTTATGGGTAATTGTTGCGCCATCCAAACCATCAAAGATAAGTCCCCAAGAGATGTTCTGCGTGCTGGCATTAGTCGTTCCTCCATGTGTAATGACATTATTTTTAATTATTACATCTTTCATGCGATATTGAATATGTCCGTTGTTAGAAGCTAAAGCAATACCAATATTATTATCAACAAACAGGTTGTTCTCAACTGTAAACTGATGGACACTGTTTTCTTCATCTGTTGCATTATTATCATGTTCGGTTTGCGTCTTAATACCCATACTGCAAGCTCTGGAAGATATATTATTCTTGAATACTGTATTATTTCCAGGGCTTAAGTAAACATTATGATTCCTCCATCGGTCCCCACTTGATACTGCAGGATAATTCATATCATACCACCCGCCATGATCAAATATATTTTCTTCTATCAGCCAGCTAGATATACTACCTTGTAAATAACCAGCGGAATTATTTGTGTCTATCATTACATTTCTGCGAAAAATACAGTCATGCAACAAATGTGGAGATGCTTGTTGTAGGTTGAACTTTGTGCCACGAAACAAATTACCTTCCCACATAATTCCCTGTTTAGCTGTATTAGCAGAATATATAAAAATGGTTGTACTCTTGTCGGTCATTGAGTCTATGTACTGGCGTGACGCAGGATTAACAGTGTCCGCATACCACTCAAGATTAGCGAAAATAAGAAATTGTAAACTCCTGTAAGTAGCTCGCCAGAAGTAACTCCCAGCAACAGGCCGGAGCGATGGTAGAGCACCAGAAGCTCCATATCCAGCTATTAAGAACGGTTCGGTAGCTGATCTTCCGGAATGGATGGAGTTTTGGGCAATACTCTGGCGATATACACCACCCCGTTTAAAGAGAATCCAATCAGGGTAATTATTTCTGGTAAGGGTCAACGCTTTGGCCAACGTCTTGCAGGTGGCGACAGTCCTGGTAGGGACAAAGGGGTTGCTGCCTATTGCAGCATCGTTTTTAAGATATGCCTTACAGGTTGCATCATTACCGTTGGGGCTGATATACACTATTCGGCTGTCGGAAGATGGCGTAAATATGGTCCAGCCCTGAGCGTCTTTCGGCAAGTTAATTTTGGCGGCCATACACAAATCATGCTGGACTATAAAGAAGGCGGCAAGGAAAATGATTGCAACTATTCGTTGTTGTGTAAAGGAAAAAAATAAGGGGTTGTGTTGTACTGATAGTGGCATGGGAGATGCTCCTCTGTTGAGAATTTTTGCTGAATCTAACACATTTGTTGAGCAAAAAAGTTTTGTTTCGGAAATTTGTATTTTACAGGGTATAGATTCGTCAGCACGGAATTTATTTACGTAGATGAATGAGCGACAAGTTAGATACTATGGTTGACAGTTAAGCAAAAAAGACCTGCCATCCTTGCAACGTGGGTTATATTGAGGCATAAAAATATCAACATCAATACAGTGCCATAACCAAGGAGGCAGGTCATGAAAAAAA
>JALVQM010000450.1:0-1258 GCA_027025615.1 Desulfobacteraceae bacterium
AACTCATGCTAATGTCGCGTAAATTGGAGCAAAATTACGATGTTGCATCCGGCGCTTTAAATTTATTGGTTGCTCGGATAGTTGGGCAGGGCCTAATTTTTGAACCATGCGTAAAAGATAAGCAAAAAAATTTACTCTCTGAATTCAACGCTGAGCTAAAATCCCTTTGGATGGAGTGGATGAAATCACCAGACATCACAGGTGAATCGGGCAATCAAATACAACGTCTAGGTGTCAGAACATGGCTAAGAGATGGCGGTTTTTTAACCAAAATTCTTGAAGGGTATGAACACCCGCACAACACAAGATTCCCAATATCTATAAAAAACATAGAGTATGATTATCTGCCTTATACCGAAAATAGCACAAATAATAAAGGCGGTGCAGTTATACAGGGCGTGAAATTAAACAAATATGGGCAACCCATCTCATATTTCCTAAGAAATGGATATTTACTTGGTACAGAACCATACGCGAAAGATTGGAAATTATCTGAAATTTCGTCCCGAGATATAATCCATACAGCGTTCAAAAAGCGTTTTAATCAAACACGCGGCGTTTCTATATTCCACTCGACTTTTAACCGTCTTGAGGACATACGAAACTACGATGAAAGCGAACGTTTGGCTGCGAGAATGGCTGCGGCTGTCACGGCCCAGTTATTAACTGATAAGGACGCACCAATCCAAGAGCCGTTTGATACGGATGTTGATGAACCTGTTGAGTTTCAATTCCAGCCAGGGATGTTTTTTGACAAGTTACGCCCTGGGCAAGAAATTAAAATTGTGTCTAGTGATCGTCCAAACCCCCAACTAGAGGCGTTTAGAAACGGACAAATACACATGTTTGCAGCAGGCATTGGTTTATCATATGGGTCTCTAACACGGGAATATACGGGTACATACAGTAGTGAGCGCCAAGCAAATCTGGATGATGAATTAAATTTGAAGCCACTTCAAGACCAATTTGTGTCATCATCATGGATAAAAATCTATGATCGGTTTATCAAAACTTGTGTACTCAACGAGCTAATTCACCTACCCAGAAAAATAGATGTCAACACATTATTCTGTGTGGAAGTAAAGCACCCGAAGCAAAAATCAATCGATCCTAATAAGGATGCCAAAGCCAACGAAATTTTACTAGCAAACGGTTTGACGAGTCGTTCAGCTATAATAAGAGACATGGGAGGGAATCCGATTGAAATCGACAACCAAAGGCAGGACGACATGAACAGAGAGGTCACAGCAGGTTTGAA
>JALVQM010000450.1:1268-3134 GCA_027025615.1 Desulfobacteraceae bacterium
CCTATTCTAATTGTAAGTGTCGTTAAATCTGTTGTGTCATTCATATAAGTCCTTTTGTTTTGTATCGAGTGTCGCGACTTGCCATCTTTGCAAAAACTCTTCTCGCGTGAGTGTTTGAGAACCTAAGCGTTTTTTATATTCCATATGTGGATGCCCAAGATTCCAAAAAGCAAAACCTCTTTTTTGTAGATGTTGTGCTAGAAGAACAAGCTGGAGTTTTCCACAGTTATTATATCTTTTTTCTCTTGAACTAAATCCACTGAGACTTGTATAGGTCCCTCCAATAACATAACCTATTTCCCCCGCTACAACTTCATTGTTTGGCTTTGAAATCAACTCAACAGAATGAAAGGGTAGAATACTGGGGCATTCTAAATGAAGGCATATTAAAAAATTTTCTGCTCCAAAAATTTTCATCTAACGGCCTACAATATCCCGAAAAGTCCAAAGTATATCCTGGGTACCAAATTATAGGTAGAACTGCTATAATAGAGGTTTTTGGTATTATTACATCGTATGACGATGACTTTACACGGTATTATTCCTTACCAACAATTGAGAATATATACAACTCTGTCGCTCATGCAAACGCCTCAGAAAATATAGACGAGATTGTTTTTATGATTGATAGCCCTGGCGGCGTGGCAACTGGATTTTCAGAGCTAACAGATTTTATCTTTCATATCCAGAAAAAAACTGCTGCCATAGCCAGGATGGCTTGCAGCGCCGCTTATTTTCTTGCAGCAGCAACGAAAAAAATCTATGCTTCAGAAACAAGCATTTTAGGGTCTATTGGTGTGATGAATGTACAATACGCGCAGGACGCAGATGTAATTATCACTGTATCGAAAAATGCCCCATTGAAAAATTTAGACGCTTCGACAGATTCAGGCAAACAAAAAGTTTTATCCGTAATCAATGACATGGAAAACACTTTTTTAACCAAAATTTCATCCTATAGAGGTGTACCTGTGGCTGAAATAACGGAGAAATGGGGGCGAGGAGGAGAGCTAACAGGCTCTCAGGCAATATCAGTTGGAATGATTGACAATATAAACAACTCTCTACAATTAGGAGCTAGCACAATGTCATTTTTCAAGCAAAATGATGGAAATGAAGTCCAACAACCAGCAGCCATTGATAATACGGGTGCAAATCAATTAGCAGGCAATCAGGAAACAGCAGCATTCTCTGAAGCTCAGACTATGGCGATACAATCAAGAATTGATGCCGCGTTGTAAAAACAAAAGGAATCCGTAAAAACGGACGCAGATATTGCTATCCAAAATATGGAAGCAAGGCTTGCCCGCGCCGAACAGAAAGAGAAGAGTTCCGGATCAGGGCCGCGTTCCGCGGCAACGGCAGTCCGGAGCAAAAAACGAAAAGTCCTGCGCAAGCAGAGTTTGACAACGGACCTGCACCTGGCCACGCCGGGGCTGTTTCTGGGAAAGACCGGGCAGCGTATCGTGGTCAAGCGGAACCGGAGAATTATCTGCGAAACATTGTCGGCTTCGTTGAGGTCCGTGACCATTGCGGGCAAGGGCATAACCCTGTCCGCGGATGTGGTCAATCTGTGCGCGGCAAACAATGTTCCCCTGTTGTTCACCGGGCCCGCCGGCGTTGTGGAGGCAATGCTCACCTCCCCCCAGTCCGTGAATGCCGAGGTGCAACTTGAACAGTTACAGGCCCATATCGATGAAGAGAAACGTTTCCAACTGGCCCGCAAGATCGCTCTGGGCAAGATGAAGAATCAGCGCAATTTTGCCAAGTATCTGGGTAAATACCACCGTCGCAGAAACAGGGAATTCAGGAAAAGCCTCGATCTGTTTCTCGATAGCTGGGATGGGCTGGCGGATGAACTGGGGC
>JALVQM010000451.1 GCA_027025615.1 Desulfobacteraceae bacterium
CTGCCTGATTTTCAAGTCTGCAGTTTGAGCTAATCTTTTATCACTTACGGCCGATACTTTGTACAGTCAGGCAGTTCATTTTTGTCAACTGCCGGCGGTAGCTGACAAAAATTGTCAGGATTCGGTCACAAAATGTTGTCAGGTGAAGTTATTTAAACAAAAGCTTTGAAGCCCAAAATGGAAAGAAAGCAAAAATATATTGTAAAAAAAAATAGTTATCTGGGGGGAGAGCAAATTCATCTGTTTTTGGCACATGGATTGCTTAAACAAGAAGGCACAACAGATCATTTCAGAAAGGGGGGCAAAAGACAAGGGCGCGTGAAACCAATAACTTATTTTTAAACAAACATAGCATTATCAAAAACCACTAATAATTGTTCACCAAGAAGGAGGAAAGGAAATGATTCAAAAACTCAGAAACGACAAACAAGGTTTTACCCTGATTGAATTGATGATCGTTATCGCCATCATCGGTATCCTGGCTGCCATCGCCGTACCCCAGTTTATGACTTACCGTATGCGGTCATATAACACAGCTGCCAAATCCGTTGTTCATAACCTAAAGGCAGATGAGGGCAACCTCAACTCTGAACTTGGCGTCTATGGGCATACCGAAGCTGCCTCGGCTTTATTGCAGGCTGCGGATGGCGGTGCCGCCGTGGCTGACACGACCACAGATGCAAATCTTGAATTGGCTGCTACAACCGCTCGCCCTGGTGGTCGTATTGTTGGCACGACAAATGATGGTACCAGGAGCCTGGGGCTGGCAATTACCCTTGGAAGGCAAATGGTCGCTTTTGCTACTGATACCAATGACGCAAATGATAACTCTACCTATAACGCTTTTGCCCGTCATTTCAAAGGTGATACGGCGTATGCAATTGATGCTGACGTAGAGAACGTTCTTTTCAGTGTCAGCAATCCAAATTGGCCCAATAATGCGGGAATTGGGGCAACCACAATTGCTCCGGCCGCTGCAACTCCTCCAGCCGATGACATTACTAATCAGGGCGGCGGTGGCCTACCAACTGCAAATTGGACAAGGGTACGTTAATTGTTTGTCTGATTATAACAAGAAGATCATATAATTAGAAGAAGCCCATCCCATGTTGGGGGATGGGCTTTTTTGTGGTGCACCAGGCAGTCATAGTGCGTAGTGCCGTGACTGGCGCTATTGCCCGAGCTGTGGTGGCGAGGGGATGACTTGTGGGTGCAAGTCCCCTACCGGCCCGGCCAGGTGACGGTTAGCTAAACGGCGGGGTGATCCCGCTTCCTACTCGATGCCCCGCTTTGAAGTAGTGCTTGAATGGAGGTAGTAACCCATTTATAGCCGGCCGGGCGAAAAGTGACGGCTAAATGGCAATTATCCTTGGCAAGCTTGTCAGCGGAATCCAGGCGTGATCTTTTGGCCCGGGGGGATTCTACAGCATTTTGAAGATGATCGGGATGCAATGTTTTCTCTTGAAATAATTGGACTTTCATCTTAGTTTAATAAAGCTTTGATGGTACCATGTGGTGGATGTATTCGTTGAATAACCCCCAACGTGCGGAGAATATGCGCTGATAATTGGGGAGATGAGGTGGATGAGGGGGAGATGGCTTATGTCAGCCATTGTTTTCAATGATGTTTGGAAATCCTTTCCTTTTGGTTTGAAAAAAAATGTTGTTTTACATGGTTTGACCCTGACCGTAGAGCATGGGGAAATATATGGTTTTCTTGGGCCCAATGGAGCCGGCAAAAGTACCTCTATCAAATTGCTGCTTGACTTCATCCATCCGGACAGGGGGACCATTGAAGTCAACGGGCGCCTGGTCGGTGATGCCGAATATAAACAGTTCATCGGGTATTTGCCTGAAACACCGTGTTTTTACGAAAACCTGACCAGTCTTGAAACACTCCGTTTTGTAGGGCGGGCAAGCGGCATGAGCCCGAATAGCCTGGAAACCCGGGCCCGTGAAATTCTGCAGCGACTGAAACTTTGGCATGCCGCCAACAACAGAATCAAGACATACTCCAAGGGAATGAAGCAAAGGTTGGGGCTTGCCGTAAGCCTTATTCATGACCCTGACATCTATATTCTGGACGAACCAATGAGCGGTCTTGATCCAATGGGCAGGCGCTTGATAACCGAGGTCATTCTTGAACTGGGCCAGGCGGGCAAGACCGTTTTTTTCAGTTCCCATATTTTAAGCGATATTGAAAGGCTATGCGACAATATCGGGATCATAAACAGGGGCAAACTCCTTTACAGTGGCCCTGTGGCGGAATTCATGAAAGGTGAAACTTACCTGGAAGATGCATTTGTAAAAGCAATGACTGAAGATTTGGGGAATTGAAATGCGTGCCATTTTTCTTGTAGCCAGCATGACATTCAGGGACAGCTTGCGGAACCGGGCTTTGTACGGCATTTTCTTCCTGGGAGCGGTCCTGTTTTTATCCAGTGTTATCATTACCGGTATGTTTTCCTGGGAACTTGGAAAGGTGGCTGTAGAAATCGGACTTTCGTCCTTGTCGATTTCCGGCCTGATTATTATTTTCTTTTTCAGCATCCAGATGGTTTCAAATGATCTGGAAAGAAAAACCATCTATCTTGTCCTGTCCCGTCCCATTCAAAAGTGGCACTACCTTGTCGGCAAGTTTCTGGGGCTGGCGGGAATTGTTTTGCTTTCCAGCATTGTGTTGGGATTTTGTTCCTTTATGTCTATAAAATTGTCTATCTGGCTTTCCAATGCCCAAGTACCTGCCCTGTTCAGCTGGTCGACCCTCCTGCTGGGCATGGTGTATCTGACACTTGCCCTGATGGTGATTTTATCGATTTCATTTTTATGCGTAAGTGTTGCCTCCCATCAATTTACTGCTCTGTTGCTCGCCATTATTTTTTATTTTGTAGGCCAAAACGTTGAAACAGTAAAAATCATTGTTCAACGCCAAAAGGGCCTGGCGAACAATGTATTCATGCACAAGGCACTTGATCTTGTCTCCTGGATAATTCCCAATCTTTCTGCATTTGATTTGAAGACAACGGCAGCCTATGGATTAAACGTATCGGGCACGTACTTGGGGCTTGTTGCCCTGTATGGTCTGGCCTATATTGTCATTTGCCTAGTGCTGTCGATCTGGATCTTCCAAAAA
>JALVQM010000452.1 GCA_027025615.1 Desulfobacteraceae bacterium
GGACCGACTGTGCCCTGGAGGCCGCAGGCATACCGGCTTTTTTCGTGGATAAACATTCAGCTACCCTTCACCAGCAAGTCCGGGCTTTTTTCAAGGAACACCTCGGTTTCGGTGAGTTTGTTTTCCGCAACCAGGAGGGAGAAGAAATCGCCCGAACCAGGACGCTTAAGGGGCTTGAAGAACATCTGCTCAAAGTGCCACCCGAATCATTTATTTATCATTGTCAGCGCAACGATTTTTCCCGCTGGTTGTTTGCCAGGACGGAAACAGAATTAGCCGCCAAGGTACGACCAATTTGCCAGGAGGATTTTGATGACCTTGAATCCCACCGGCAATTTCTTGCCGATGTAATCAGGCAGCAACGCAAAAGCAGGCAAAAAGGAGTGGTTGCCAATTTTGATGCTTTCGATTTTGACCCTGAAACAGAATTTGTGAAGATTGGAAAAGGATCTTTAGGGGGCAAGGCCCGGGGATTGGCTTTTGTGGCTGCACTGCTGAATTGCGACAAGAACCTGTACGAAAAATACAGCAATATCAGTATCAGGGTACCTCAAACCCTTGTTATAACCACTGATGCTTTCGAAGAATTCGTAGAAAGCAATGATTTGCGACAGTTTGCCAAGGCTCAGCTGCCTGACGAAGCCATAGCGGCCAGTTTCATTCAAAGTCCCTTGCCCGATTGGGTGCAACGGGATTTAAAGGTTTATTTACAGCATGTCAGGTATCCCCTGGCCATTCGTTCTTCCAGCTTGTTGGAAGATGCGCAGTTCAGGGCTTATGCCGGGTTGTATCGAACTTACATGATTCCCAACGACCACCCGGACCTGGACCAGCGCCTGGCGCACCTTGTCCAGGCTGTAAAGCTGGTATACGCTTCAACCTATTATCAGGC
Source organism: Desulfobacteraceae bacterium (assembly GCA_027025615.1). Lineage (GTDB taxonomy): Bacteria > Desulfobacterota > Desulfobacteria > Desulfobacterales > Desulfosarcinaceae > JALVQM01. The sequence goes on from JALVQM010000452.1 coordinate 893, forward strand.
TCCGCGTGCTTTTTCACGCCGGGTCGGTCATCGTACCGAAGAAGAAAAAATGGCGGTGATAATTCAGCAGCTTGTAGGTGAAAGGTACGGTGATTTTTACTACCCGGCCATATCGGGAGTGGCCCAATCATACAACTATTATCCCTTCGGCCGGATGAAACCTGAAGAAGGGATTGCCACCATTGTCATGGGACTGGGTAAAATGGTGGTGGAAGGTGAGCGGTCATTGCGTTTTTGTCCCTGCTATCCCCAGTTGTTGCCCCAAAGGTCAACAGTGGATGAGATTATGGCCAACAGCCAGCGCTACTTCTATGCTCTTCAAATGGGGGCTGCTATGCAGCGCTTGGGAATTCACGACAGTGACCATCTGGTTCGGCGTGAAGTAACCGATGCGGACGAAGAGCCACCCGTGCGTATACTGGCCAGTACTTACGTACCCCAGGAACACCGTATTCGGGACACGGTGGAGATACCGGGTTATCGGGTTTTGACCTTCGCCCAGGTTCTCAAGTACGACCTGTTTCCCTTGGCTGAGATTTTAAAGGAATCTTTGGCAATGGGCAGTCGCGGAATGGGATGTCCGGTCGAGTTGGAGTTTTCAGTAAACCTTCCGGAAACCGATGACAGGCAGCCGGAATTTGCTTTTCTCCAGTTGCGACCCATGACCGCCAGAGCGGAGCAAACCGAGGTAAAAATTTCCAATGAGGAGATTGAAAAAGCCGTTTGCTATTCAGTGCGGGCTTTGGGCAACGCCAAGAATACCATGTTTGAAGACATTATATTTGTAAAACCGGAATCTTTCGATCCGGCCCGGACAACTGAAATAGCACGCCAGATAGCGTCCCTGAATGCCGATCTTGAAAATCAGCAACGGAAGTACTTATTGATAGGTCCGGGACGTTGGGGGTCTGCCGATCCGTGGCTTGGCATTCCGGTCAACTGGGCAGATATTTCGGGAGTCGGCGCGGTCATAGAAGCCATGTCTGAAAAACTGAAGGCCGAGCCATCCCAAGGATCACATTTTTTCCATAACATTACAACCCTTGGAATAAATTACATTTCAATTACCGGTCAAGACGACGATTTTATCCGCTGGGATTGGATTCAGTCCCGGCCTTTGGTGCGGGAATCTGAATTCGTAGCTCATGTGCGTTGCGAGCAGCCGTTGATTCTGAAAGTGGATGGGCGCACTTCGAGGGGAGTAATCCTGAGCAGTACCTGAGAGAATATTTTAGAACAAGGCTGCAGGCTTCCGGTCGAAAGTGGAATGTCACTCGACGAAGCTATTATAATACTAAGGAGGAAAATTGAAAATGGCCGATATTTTACAACTGGTTAAAGCCAAGGATCCCAATGAGAGGGAGTTTCACCAGGCAGTGATGGAGGTAGTAGAGTCCATCAAGCCGGTAATGGATCGTAATCCGGAGTACCGCAGTGCGAAGATTTTGGAGCGTCTTGTGGAGCCGGAGCGCGTAATCATGTTTCGTGTCAGCTGGATGGATGACCAGGGTCAGGTACATGTTAACCGTGGATTTCGAGTAGAGATGAACAGTGCCATCGGCCCATACAAGGGAGGTTTGCGATTTCATCCTTCGGTGAATTTGGGGATTTTAAAATTTTTGGCATTTGAGCAGGTGTTTAAAAACGCCCTGACCACGCTTCCGATGGGAGGAGGCAAGGGGGGATCTGATTTTGATCCCAAGGGCAAGTCAGACACCGAGGTGATGCGTTTTTGCCAGAGTTTCATGGCGGAGCTTTTTCGACATATAGGCCCTAACACCGATGTACCTGCCGGCGACATTGGAGTAGGAGCGCGTGAGATCGGCTACCTGTTTGGGATGTACAAGAAGCTGGCCAACGAGTTTACCGGTGTTTTGACCGGCAAAAGTCTCAACTGGGGCGGGAGCCTGATCCGACCCGAGGCTACCGGCTACGGTTCGGTTTATTTTGCTTCCGAGATGCTGGCCACCCGTGGTCAGAGCCTTGAAGGCAAGACCTGTCTGGTATCCGGTGCGGGCAACGTTGCCCAGTATACCATGGAGAAACTGATCGAAATGGGAGCCAGGCCGGTCACCTTTTCAGATTCTTCGGGCTATATTTACGATGAGAAAGGTGTTGACCGGTCCAAGCTGGATTTTATCATGGAGTTGAAAAACATCAAGCGCGGTCGAGTCAAGGAATACGCTGAGAAGTATCCCGAAGCAGTCTATAGTCCGTCAGA
>JALVQM010000453.1 GCA_027025615.1 Desulfobacteraceae bacterium
TCGTCACTTTCGGCGACTTGATGAGCCTGCTGCTCTGTTTTTTTGTCCTGTTGCTTTCGTTTTCCGAGCTTGACAGGCAAAAATACAAACAGGTCGCAGGATCCTTGGAAAAGGCCTTCGGGGTACAACGTAAAACAAGAATAATGGAAGTGCCTAAAGGCATAAAAATGATTGCCAGGGATTTTGACCAAGAAGTAATTGCTACTCGCATCAAGGATGAAATCGGACGCAAGATCAATGAAGAAATAGAGACCCGCCTGCATGATTTTGAAGATCAGTTATCTGTTGAAGCCGGGGAAGATCAGGTAATAATTCGTTTAATGGGCGAAAGTACTTTCGATTCCGGTAAAGCGGAAATACGTCACGAATTGAAACCCTTACTTTATAAAATCGGCCAAGTTCTGAAACAAACCAAGGGTAACATCATCGTCGCCGGCCACACTGATAATGTTCCTGTCCACGGCGGGCCGTACAAGTCCAATCTTAAATTGTCGATTGCCAGAGCTGCGTCGGTTGCTGAATTTCTTTTAAAAAGGGTTGGTATTGATCCCCGTCGGGTATCCACCATGGGCTTCGGTGAATTCCGTCCTATTGCTTCAAATTCCACCGCTGCTGGACGCCAAAAAAACCGCCGGGTAGAAATTATTCTGGGTACTGTGCCTTCTCCGGAACACCAACCGAATCTTCAACAAGGAAAAGTTACAGTCGATCATCTTAAAGCAGGAGCTTCAAAAATCTGGCCTCTGGACTAGAATTGGCAGGGGAATAGATTTTTAGATCAACGCAGAAAATCTATAAGGCTTGGCTGAACTATCATTGCAGATGTGGCCAGAGAGGCTTCATAGGCTGTTTTTTGAACTTTTAGATCGATTATCGCTTCCGCCAGGTCGGCATCTTCTGTGCGGGATAGCATTTCTTCCATGCTTACTTTAAAACTTTCCCAGCGATTTTCAGCTGTTTCCATCCTCTTAAATTGGACCGAATTGTCAGCCCTTACACCGTTGATATGTTCAACCACCTCTTGTAGTCTTGACAACTGAGTTTTCATCCCGGCCTTGTCATTGGCCTGGATTGCCGTTTGCAGATCATCAAGAACCTGGAAAACATCCCGGCTTCCCTGAAAAACAGAACTTCCGTCAGCTTGCAGGCTTACTGTCATTCCCTGTCCAATTATATAATCTTTGGTGCCTGAATCTCCCTGGTAAGTGCCCGCCGAGTCAAACGGTGCAGTGTCGGTTTTATGTCCTGAAAAAAGATAGTTTCCATTATGTCTAGAATTGGCGAATTGAAGTACCTGCTGACGGATATTTGCAACCTGACTTACATACGAAGTAGTCAATTGAGTATCAGGGTTGGCGGCTATATCTTTGGCCTGTTCAAGTAAATCGGTAACAGCATCCAGGATGCCATCCATGGCTTCTACCTGGTTTTTGCCAAGAGATATGTTCTGATTGTATTGTTCAAAACCGGCAATAGTGGTTCTGTATTCAAGAACACGTCCCATGGCAACAGGATCATCGGATAACCGGTTTATCTTCTTTCCGGTGGTAATTCGGGTCTGGCTTTCCAGGATCTGTCTTGTCTGATTTAACAGGCGATGTTTTAAGTTATCAGCCATCTGCTTATTGCTGATACGCATTATGTATCCTCCATCGGTGTCGGATGGTTTTTAAGCCCTTATCTTACCATATTAATCAAAGTGGCCATCATTTCGTCAGCCGAAGTAATCAACTTTGCCGCGGCATTATAAGCATGCTGGGATTGAATCAGATCAACCATTTCTTCATCAAGGGAAACACCGGATACCTGCTCACGATATGCTTCAAGTCTCGACACCATGGAATCTTCATGTTGCATACTCAGGCCGGCATCCCGGACATCGGCGCCTACTTCGCTTATCAATGAAGAGTAATAATTGTCGAAAGTGGCACTGCCACCGGACATGGTCAAAGTCATCTGTAACTGGGATATAGCAATAGCAGTGCTGTTATCGCCCGGCAAACCGGCATTTGTTCCTGAAGCCGCTACTAGATTTACGTTTAACTCTATGGCTGGATTAACTGCCATGTCAGCGGCATCGCTGCCACTGAAAAAATCGTGCTGTGATCCGTCCAGTCCGTAACCTGCCGAATGCAATGCATTGACCCGGTTGATTACCGTTGATGCCAGAGTATCAAGCCGTCCCAGGTATCCGTTTATGATTGAATCACGAGCTTCCAACCAGCCCTTTAGTTGTCCGGAATCGATATCACTGCTTATGTTAACATTGCCACCGTTGCTGTTCACCCAGTATACATCTTTAAATCCTGATCCATTGTTAACTGTTGCAAGCGACCATGACTGGGCTCCGTCCACCAATGGCCTGCCATTTCCGGCACTTATAATTATATTTCCATCGCCGTCTTCAAAACTGTCTATACCAATCATATCGGCTAACTTGTTCACCAGTAAATCGCGTTCATCCCTGTAATCATTAGCATTGTGCTGCCCTACCTCTACCTGGGTTATTTTACGGTTGAGTTCAGCGATCTGACCTGTAATCCTGTTAACTTCACCAACAATATCATTTATTTCATCATCTGCATTTTCCTGGATGGATACCAGGTCCTGCCTTAGTTTGTTGAATGTAACCGCCAGGTTTTGTCCCCTGGAAACAACGGTAACCCTCTCTACGTGTCCGCCGGGGTTGTTTGCCAGATCCTGCCAAGAATTCCAAAATTCGGTAAAGGCTTTATTAAGACCATATCCACTGGTTTCATCAAACATCAATTCTACTTTCTCAAGGGCCTCTTTCTGGGCTGTCCATCTGCCCAGACTTTGTTTCTGGTTTGTTATCTGGCCAGCCAGGAACTGATCATAGGCCCTCTGGATGCGTTGTTCAGCGTGAACACCGGTACTCATTGTTCCGCCCTGATATCGAACCGGTGCGTTTTGTTCCAGGTTTACCTTTTGTCTCGAATAACCCGGCGTATTTGCATTGGCAATATTGTTGCCAATGATATCTATCGCTTTTTGATGACTTAGCAGGGCTGTACGGCCAACGTCCATCATCCCGTAAATATTAGGCATGTTAACCTCTTATTAAGCCACGTTACTTACCAGAATTCCACCCTGCCCCCTGGCTCTTGAACTGCCGTCTTCTCCGTATACCGTGGGTGGATTGACAAGTTTGCCGATCATCATTACGCTTTTATCAACTAGCTGAAGGCAATGAGTCATTAAAGTCCGGTTGGTTTTGTTACTTTCCTTTACCTGCAGCAATACAGTTTTGAGCATTGATCTGGCCTTGTCCAACTCGTTTGCATATGGATAATCCAAGTATTCTATAATCTGTCTGACGGTTGTATCTTGAGTTGGCTCCATGCCGAACACACCTGCAAGTTCAGCCATCCAGTGCATACGCTCTTTGTCAAGTCGGCGAAAATCTTCCAGGGTTGTAATCTTCTCTGAGTTGACCTCATTCAAACACTCAACATCGTTGTCCAAAACCGCCTGTCTTTCCCGAATCAACAACTCCAGGAGAATCAAAGCCTGTTGGCGCTGATCATCCATGGTACTTATCAGCATCTGAACCGCTTTTCTGCCTGAATTATCAAACATCCTTTTGGTAACTGTTCTTTGTTCCATTTTCCGGAGCCCTTTACGCGATAAGATCAATCCGGCGCATAACACTCTCGTTTTCAAAAGATTCCTTCAAAATAGCAGCTGCTGTTTTCTCTGGATCAACCTGGTAATTTCCAGTGTCCACCGCTGCCTTTACCTGGTCGACAAGATCCTGTCGTATTTCCGGCAGCCCTTTCAGGGTTTCAGCTGCCTGCTGGACTGTACGGCTGTATTGCGAAAGTTCAACCTTATCCCTAGAGCCGTTTTGCACAGCCTGCTTAAATCCCTGATTCAAGCCTTTATGTTTGTTTGCCAGGGTCTTGTAGGCATTGAGAGGAATCGGTTGGGATCGGTCATCAATTTTCATCAGGATGCCTCCTTTTGGGGCCATTGTTTTTTAAGACCGGCCGCGATGCTTCGGGGCAGGTCCACCGATCTTTATATCGGCCGGCAGATTAGAAACTTGAGATATTTTTTTATTTTTTACTTGTTAACTCCCGTATTCAGGGAAAGTTGTTCTTTTATCAATGCGGCCAGTCCAAGACTTTTCTGGCGGCTCAGCTCACGACTCAATTCCCTGTCATACATATCCTGATAAATTCTGATGGCATTGCTCTGAGCAATAACCCCTCCTTGCGGTACGGTCTTACGCATCTGGTTGAGCATATATTCAAGAAATATTGATTCCATTTGACTGCATACTGAATCAAGCCGCTTTTTTTCCGCTTGAACAATTTGCCGTTGTTTCTGGGATGATCTGCAATTTGAAGCATGACTGCTTTCTACTGAAGGATTCTTCAATCCAGGCATCAAATCACCTCCAAATCTGCTTGTAAAGCCCCGGCTGCCTTGATTGCCTGAAAGATTGCAATCAGATCCCTTGGTGAAACACCGAGGGCGTTCAAAGCCCTTACAACATCTCCGATGCTGGCACCCCTTGGAATAACAACCAGCTGCTTGCTTCCTTCCTTGACTGAAATATCCGTGTTCGGGGTAACCACAGTTTTACCCTTCGAAAACGGCAGTGGTTGGGATACATTTGGATTTTCCTTGATTACGATTGATAGATTGCCATGAGCAATGGCAATTGTTGAAATCCTGACATCTTCTCCCATAACAACAGTGCCGGTTCTTTCGTTGATAACCACTTTGGCATGATTGTCTGTCTGGACTTCAAGCGTTTCAATTTTTGCAAGCAATCCTACCAGGTCGCTATTGAATTCAGGTGGCACTTTAACCGACAAGGTGCCTGCATCCATAGCTTTGGCGACAGGTTTGAGCAAATGCCTGTTGATTGTATCCGCTACCCTGAAGGCCGTTGTAAAGTCAGGGGTATGCAAGGCCAGGGTAAGTTCATTGCGGTTGTTGAATCCCCGGTCGACTTCTCTTTCCACCAGTGCCCCGTTTATAACCCGTCCAACCGTGGGAAAATTCTTTTGTATACTTCCACCCGAACCACCAGCAGAAAAGCCGCCTGTGTTAACTGGTCCCTGGGCTACTGCGTAAATACGACCATTGGCAGCTTTCAAAGGCGTCATAAGAAGGGTGCCACCCTGGAGGCTTTTTGCATCACCAATGGAACTGACCAAGGTGTCAATTCTACTACCCGCCCGTGCAAACGGAGGTAAAGTGGCTGTCACCATGACTGCTGCGACATTGGAAACGGCAATTTTGTTTGGATCGACGGTCACCCCCATTTTTTCAAGCATGCTCACCATTGAGTGAATCGTAAATCTTGACTTTTTACCATCTCCGGTTCCGTCGAGCCCTACTACAAGACCGTATCCAACCAGTTGGTTGTTTCTTACGCCCTTTATGGAGACAATGTCTTTGATTCGTGCCGCCTGGCTAACAGCATCAATTGTAATTATTAAAAAAAATAATAAAGCGATAGTCTGAAAAAAAGCCTTTGTTTTCATAATCCTAATCTTATTGATGATCATGCTGGGAGTAAAAACCAGATTGATAAAAAATACCCTGCCGGAAACCAGATACTAAAATGGCCATACCTTGCTGAGCAGCCGACTCAACCAGCCAGGTTTCTGTTTTTCGTTTACAATCCCACTGCCGCTGTATGCTATCCTCGCATCGGCGATATAAGTAGAGCGGATTACATTCTCGGACGATATGTCACGTGGGCGTACAATCCCGGTAAGAGTTATAATCTGGTTTTCCTCATTAACTCTTACTTCACGGTTCCCTTCAATTACAAAGTTTCCATTCGGCAACACGTCTATTATTCGTGCTGTCATATAGGCTGTCAATGCTCCGCTCCGCTTCGTTGTTCCCGCCCCATCGAATTCACTTACTAAAGAACCGGCAACCTTGCTGAAAGGATTAAAAAACGGCTGTTCACTCGGAAATCTTTTTTCGGCATTGAAAAAATTGTTCAATCCTGCAGTGAAAGTTGAATCACGTTCGGTTTTGGTGCTGGCCTTGTTAGTTGCACTTGAAGACTCAATAATTTTAATAGTAAGAATATCTCCTATTTTTCTCGCTTTAATATCCATGAACATTGCTGACAAGCCGTCTGATTCTTCCCAGAGGGAACCATAATTCTGTTCGGTGTTCTGCCCCGGTTTATTTGCCAAATGCTGGTTCGCGATTACAGGTCGGGCGACAGGCTCCTTCTTGACTGCCCGTTTGTTGCATCCTCCCACAGCGCCCGCCAACAACAGCGTTAACAGTGCCATGAAAAATGACTTTTGGAGCCTTGCTGCATATCCCATATGAAACCTCCGGTATACCTAAAAGGATACTTTCACGGTTGCCGAATCAATTACTTCAGCATAAACATCTTTCCTGGACTGTAAATTTGTGACTTTTATTCGTTGTCCTGGTGCTCCGGCCTCCTTGCAGATTCCCGGGACAGTAATCTTCAGATTCCGGCTTTCAGCCACCATCTTTACCACATCACCCCTATGTACCACGGGGACAACTTCCAGCATGGTCGGATTTAATATCGAATTTACTGGGAAAGCTGACCTGCTGCGCATCCCCATTACCTGCCTGAGACTTGTGAAAAAACCACGGCTGCAACGGGTTACATTTACTTTACGCAAGGAGACAACATCAGGTGTAATTGGTTGACGTTTTCCCAAAGGTCGAGTAGTCACCACCGCCCTGGCCCATAATTTCACTTCGGCCATTACCCGTAACTGCTTGACAGTCTTTCCATTAACCTGCACTGCCACCATCAGCGGGAATTTGCCCCGCAACTGGACATGTTTGGGTTTCCTGACTTCAAGGCTGACCCCACCCTTTGGAATTCTTATTTTACCAGGCAGCTGGACTACCTTTACACTGGCATTTGCCGGCAACGCGGCCAGCGCTCTTTTCAAAAAGGCTCGAACTTTAACTCTAATTTTTTCAGGACTCAGCACAAGATAGAGTCGAGTAACCCGTACTGGCTCGTTGAAAGTTATCCTGAAAATTCTTTGGTAAATTGAATTTTGCTTCAAGCGCAGTCTTACCAGGCCAGCATCTATCCATTTGCTTTCCCCCAAGGCTGGCGCCTTGCAGATTATTATCTTTGACAATTTCGCTGTAGTTTGTTTGTCAGGGGATTCAATCCTTGCAACCTGACCTAATAGAATCTGCTCACCTGTGATAGACACATCCTTTTTGCCGACAATAACAACCCTGCCTTCAGAATTATATGATCCTGCAAAGACTGAACCGTCGGTCAAGACCAGACTGGAGGCTATCCAAACAGCCATTATTATCCAAACCCTGAAAATTTTCTCACTGCTGACAGGACGGTTCATCGTGGCGTCTCCTTTAACGTTTCAGATTGTTTGCGGCCTGAAGCATTTCATCAGATGTCTGGATGGCTTTACTGTTGATTTCGTATGCTCTCTGGGCTGTTATCATCTTTACCATTTCATCCACTACACTCACATTGCTCATCTCTAGAAAACCTTGGGCAATTGTTCCATATTCATCCTCACCAGGTGTCCCGGTTACTGCATCACCAGAAGCCTCGGTCGGCAGAAACATGTTACGACCAATACTTTTTAAACCGGCAGGGTTAGTGAACCTGGCCAACTCTATGTTGCCCACCTGGACGGGTTCTGTCTGGCCGGCTTGAATTACCGAAACCGTTCCATCGGTGCTTATGGAAATTGCCATGCTGTCGGTTGGTATGCTAATTTCAGGTTCCATGAGAAATCCATCTGGAGTTACGATCCTGCCTTCACTGTCGATCTTGAAATTCCCGGCACGGCTGTAAGCTATGTCTCCATTGGGCAGAATCACCTGGAAGAAACCATCTCCTTCTATGGCCATATCCAACTGGTTTTCGGTCTGTTTGAAATCCCCCTGGGTAAACAGTTTCTGGGTTGACACCAGCCGGGTGCCGTGTCCGATTTCAATACCTGTAGGGACCTCTGCCCCGCTGGTGGAAGTTACACCCGGAGGTTTCATGCTTTCGTATAAAAGATCCTGAAAATCTGCACGGCTGCGTTTGAAACCGGCTGTATTTACATTTGCAAGATTGTTGGAAATTATATCAATTGTTACGGTTTGGGCCTGCATTCCAGTGGCGGCCGTCCATAGACTGCGAATCATTTCCTTTTCCTTTCCTTTAGTCATACTTTATGGTTGTTATCGGGCTAACTTTAAAAACAGCCGGAACGTTCCAGGCATCAAAGTTTACCTACTTCATTAACAGTTTTTGCTGTAGCATCGTCCACACTGCGAATTACCTTCTGGTAAGCTTCAAATACCCTGAGAGTCTCGATCATTTCTGTCATTTCCCGAATAGCCTCAACATTCGATCCTTCTACAAATCCCTGGCTGATTGTAGCACCATCCGCAGGCATTTCTGTTATAGAGCTGTCATTGGTGGGGGCAAACAAGGTTTCTCCTTGCCTTTTAAGCTCGTATGGTTGTGAAAAATCAACAATCTCAAGTTGACCAGACTCTTCGCCGTTGACAGTTACAGTGCCGTCATGGTGAATTACAACCTTACCCTGATCAATGGTAATAGGTCCTCCCTGCCCTAAAACCGGATAGCCTTCTGGTGTGCTCAGAACTCCTTTTTCATTTATTACGAAACTTCCTCTACGTGTGTAACGTATACCCTGGGGTGTTTCTATTTTGAAAAATCCTCTTCCTTCAATAGCAACATCCAGAGGATTGTCAGTTTTTTGTAAAGGTCCTTGGGTGAAGTCAAGAACCTGCTCCATCGGTGGAGTATAAGGCGAAATGACCTGATCTGTTATGGGAAGAGGAGTAAGTTCTGTTTCAGGAGCAGGCAGTTCGGGATTGTTTCTGAAGACAATCTTGTCCTGTTTATACCCGGTGGTAGACACATTAGCAAGGTTGTTGGAGATAGTATCCATCCGCATTTGTTGCAACAGGGCACCTGCGCTCAGTAAGTATAAATCGCCGCTCATCGTATCCGTCTCCTGAAATTATTGTAATCCAGCCGAGTCCTATAAATTTATTGTCTCGATTTTTTTTGGAGAAAACTCTTAATCTTACCTCTTTCCTAAAAACAAATATAAACTATAGCAATCGGTATGCCATTTTATTTTATATATTATTTCTGTATGTTAGTAACTTTTCCATGAGAATTGCCCAGCTGTTTTTTCCTCGCATAGGCAAAAATTTCCCCCTCGTGAATTCCGATACAACTCCCACAGCTAGGCTACCGCCGAGATAGTATTGCTTTTCATACCGGAATCTAAATTGCTGTTGCGAAAATTATCGATCTTGATCATCAAGGC
>JALVQM010000454.1 GCA_027025615.1 Desulfobacteraceae bacterium
TTCCGCATCCCCGATGCGTCGGCCCCGTATTTGTAGTGTTTCCATGCGTCACCTCCTTGATGGAGATCACGCTACCATGGTAAAAAGTCGAACGCAAGATTTTTTTGAACAAACGCGTAATGCACCCTTCTATCATCGTGTTATCCTTTATTCTGATTTAAGAAGAAGAGGTATCTTTGCCATGAATGTAACACCCGGGATTCTTTCATTATGTTTATCTCTGTTTTCAAACAACTCGCATGAACCATTATGACGTTTAAAGGCATCTCGCACGACCGTGAGCCCCAAGCCCGTACCTTTTCCTCCCCTATACTTTGTTTTCCCCTCGTCAAAAGGCCTGTTAATTATAGTGTTGTCTATAGCAAGAGCATTATCTATTATTTCGAGGATGGCTACTTCGTTGTCTTTATTTAAATGAATTGTAATTACAGGATGTTCAATATTATTTTCTTTTAACTCACGAACCGCATTATTAAGAACCTCTACTATAGAAAAATATATTATCTCATAATCGATATGGCACTTGACCTCTTCGGCTGTGATCAATTCTTCTGTTTTCAGGTTAGGCAGTTGCCCCTTTATTTCATTTATAGTTGCAAGGATAAGATCCTTCATGTCTATATCCTTAAATTTCAATTCACCATGTACTGTCTTTAGCCGCCTGATTTTATATACTAAATTTCTGATGCTGTCTGTGGCACTTACGAGATCAGAGAAACGTGATTCCAGAGTAAAATGTTCTAAAGGCTCATCGGTCATATCGGACCGATTTTCGGCAACTTCCCGAGAAGGGACGAGAGATGTGGATATATCCCCATTGCTTTCAAGAAAAGCCTCAACATCTTCGATCACCTGTTTAATTCTGCCTAACGGTCCGTTAATTTGATGCATAACGGTTGACAAACGTCTTAAAGACTCACTGCGCGCAGCCTCGTCTAATACCTTTTTCGCTTGGCCAAGGGACTCGCTGAGCCTGATTCCGATACTTTGAAGTTTTGTATTTATTGTATCCTGCTCGGACAAGGATGCTGGCTGTACGGACAGAAGATATACTCCTGCAACTTTATCTTCTTTGAAGATTTTTACTGCAAGTACAGGGGAATATATACAATGGATTGAATCAAATGCTCTCTGTATTTCAGTTTTAATCTTTCCTTCGCCTTTACTTTCCAGCCAGTTAATTATTGATGGTTGAGATGATTTTAAAAACTGATTGATATAATTAACTAGATCGTTAAAATTATTTTTCACAAAAAAATCTGATTTTGTTTTTCCAGCATTTTTTTGAATATCAATCCATGACGTTATGAGAGAAATGTCAAGAGTATCTCTATCGATTCTCTCCTGTGCAATATATGGTTCAACTATATCCCTGTAATAATGAAAGCTTGGAAGGATTGCCCCGTAAAGAAAGATTGGTACACTACCTTTTGTTAAAATTTTTACGGATTTTTGTTGACCAGTATAATCAATCATTTTTGCCATGATATAAGCCGGCAATGCATATGCAGAGGCAAATGAATTAAAAATTCTATATTTCTGTCCTGAAGAATTATCCTGGTACCAATCTCTCCAAGCTTTGTTCACCTCCCCATCTTCTTGGGGGGTAACATTCAAGTGCCTTACTACTTGCTTGTCACCAAGCGGACGCACCATGAAAAGATCTGTGATTTTGTCTGGTGTGGATGACTCAACAAAAAATATGGCATCTTGGTTAATACTTGGTAGTTCGAGAAGATATTTTTCAAACTGAATTTTTCTTTCTTCGAAAGTAGCGCCTGTAATAAAAAATGATGGGATTTCTTCTTTTTCCTTTGAGAGGCGATGGGCTGCAATATCAAAAAGAATTTCGCTCCTTGTTGATTCTATGATCTTTTTGCTTAGCTGTTCCTGCTCATTTTGTTCAGGAATTTTTATTTTTATATTTAATAATTCAGCATTGCTGATTGAATTATATATGCGACCTAAAGTAATCCTATTGATCTGAGTCTTAACGTAGTCGGATTTCAGTTCATGAATAAGCCATGCAATGGGCTCGTTCCCTGCTGGTTGCAATACAGTATTGATACGAGCACTCGCTCCTCCGCCTTGATAAAGATCTTCATTCCAGTAAAAAATTGAATCTCTTCCAGGATGATATGCTGGTTTAACTCTAAGGATAATTGCCTCAGACGGAAAAATAATTATTTCGCGTTTCATTGCGAAGTATTGGTCACCTTCCGGGTGTTCATTAACTTCTTTTATGCCGGAATGTATAGCTGCCCATTTGATATTTTTATGTAATTCCCAATTATATTTTTGAACGGGGACGATTCTTACCAGGTCACCTAATTTTTTATATTGCTTAGAATGACGTTCAATGGACTGTTCCAATTCCAGAAACTCAGGAGCATAGAACTGAGGGTGCCATGACCGCTCAATACTGTTCGGTGGTTGCCATATAAAAAATCCTGATTGCATAATAAGTTGAGTGTCAGTGAATGTTTATGGATAAGCCCAATGCCATGAATAGTAGCAACCTTTGTGCCAAGTTATTCCAGGTCATATTTTTTCATCCAGTTGCTTAGAGTTTGATAGCTCTTAAAACCTAATAATTCAGCTGACTTAGTCTTGTTGTTGTTTGTTTTTTTTAAGGCTCTGCGGAGATAATGACTGGCTACAGTCTTAATGATGCCATTAAGGTCAACACCATCATCCAAAGATCTACCGAGTATTCTGTCAGAGCTCTGCTCTGTGACCATTGGCAACAGTGAATTTTTTATGTCTTTTTCTCTAATTATCTTTCCTGGTGACCAGACAACTGCCCTCGTTATTGTGTTCTGAAGTTCACGGATATTCCCCGGCCAAGGGTGTGCAAGCATAATTTTTTTTGCATTAGCAGAAATTTTCTTATCTTCCTGTTCGTCCCCTTTCGAATATTGATTATTGATTCGGTCAAGAAAGCTGTCGATTAGTAAAGTTATGTCTCCTGTACGTTCCCTGAGAGGGGGAAGTTTTAATACTGCAACAGCCAGTCTGAAAAAAAGATCTTCACGAAAATTCCCCTTGCTTACCTCTTTGATCAGATCTTTGTTTGTAGCTGCAATTATCCTGACATCTGTTTTGATCATCTTATTGCTGCCGACACGACTTATCTCTCTCTCTTGAAGAGCACGAAGCATTTTAACTTGGGCCAGCTTGGGAAGTTCTCCAATTTCGTCAAGAAAAAGAGTGCCGCCATCTGCCTCTTCAAAGCAGCCTCTTCGCATTCTGTCAGCACCTGTAAATGCTCCCTTTTCATGACCAAACAGCTCTGATTCGATTAACTCGGGAGGAATAGCCCCACAGTTCACAGTGATAAATTTTTTCTTTTTCCTTGGGCTTGAATTGTGAATAGCTTTTGCAAACACTTCTTTTCCTGTTCCACTCTCCCCCTCAAGCAATACAGATATTGACCTTGGAGCAACGATGCGAGCTTTTAAAATTACCTCTTTCATGGTTGCACTGCGATGTATAATGTCGCTAAACTCTGGTGCATCGTCTGGCATCCCGGCCGCTAAACGTTCTAATTCTTCATCCGATTCTCTTAAAAGTTCAGGAATAAAATCAGCAGCAATCTCGAAAGGTATTTTTGAGGTAACGACGCCGTGCTCTCTCGAAGACTCTATAAGCTCAGCGGAAAATTTTGACTTCGCCAAGATAACCCAGACAGCTGCCATGGCAGACGTGCCGGGGCTGAGATGAAACGTTAAGGAGGTATTGCGTCTTTTTGATATTGTCCGGGAAACAATATCGTTGGCTGCCTGATAAATTTCTCCAAAATCTGTAGGCCCGGAAAGAGTGACCTGGTGAAGAGTTAGCGTTGATCTTGTCTTTGTGTGTAACCATTTTGCATAAGGCTCAGCTTGTGATTTGTCAAAGTCACTAAGCAGTACAACCTCATTATATTTCCTGCTTGTGACAGCTTGAGCTATCGGTCCTAGGCCAATTTTTTCAGCTTCATTGACTGCTTTCAAATCAGTAGATCCGACCCAGCAAAACAAAATAGTGTCCATAATCGATTCCAGCATAATTTTTTTTCTGCGTAATAAAAAACATTATGTTTCGTATCAGCTTAAAAGTAAAGAGAAAATTGGCTAATGTCGGCAAGGCAACGGATTTGAAAAGCGAAATTGGAGTATCGTGTCCTAAGTTAAGGTTCGATAAATATGAAACCTGGAGCATGTAATCCTTATATTAACAGTTGGTTATCATTTTAATTGAGTGACAAGCCAATAACTGGCAAGTTAAATGCATTGTTAACGCAAGAAAACGGGACGGTCACATTATTAGTGGGGGCCTTTAAAGTTCTTTCAATTAGATTTGGCTCAATCATGCGACAATACGAAAATAAAATTTTCCTTGCTCCGACTGACCTCAGTAATTTTTTGAGCTGTAACCACGGCTCACGACGTGATTTGGATGCGGCCAGAGGAAGTGTTGAACGACCGGTTCGTTACGGACCTGTTCTTGATGCCTTAAAAGAGCGAGGAAGAAATCACGAACAGTCTTATTTGGAGTTTCTCCGTAAATCTGGATTGCTCGTTGTAGATGCAAGTGACTATGAGTCTTCTGAAACATCCCAGGCAGGCAGTAATGAAAAGACGCTCGCAGCAATGCAGAGTGGCGCAGATATTATTTATCAACCCGCATTGGCAGATAATACCTGGTCTGGACGGGCTGATTTTCTGCGAAAGATCGACAACCCAAGTGTCCTAGGCGATTGGTCTTACGAGGTAATTGATACAAAGCTGGCTCATGAAACCAAGGCTGGCACAATTCTCCAGCTCTGTGTGTATTCATATCTGCTCGAAAAACTTCAAGGGGTGCGGCCGGAATTGATGCATGTTGTAACGCCGGGTACTGGTTACGAACCTGATACGTACCGAACGGATGATTATACAGCCTATTTTCGATTACTGACAGGCAGGATTGATCGCTTTATAAATGACCCGAAAAAGACCTACCCAGAACCTGTAACCCACTGTGACTTATGTTCCTGGTGGAGCGAATGTGAAGAACGCCGACGCAAAGATGACCACCTTGGCTATGTAGCAGGAATAACCAGGGAGCAGATCAAGAGTCTTCGAAAACAGGGGATAGAAAATCTTGAAAGTCTTGCCAAAGCAAATGAAATCCAAAAGCCCGAAAAAGGATCTTTTGAGGCTCTGGTACGAACCAGGGAACAGGCAAGGGTTCAGCTGATAGGTCGTGAAACCAACGAACCGTATTATGAGCTGAAAGAACCTATTAACGAAAAACACGGTTTGGCCTTGCTCCCTGAGCCAACACCGGATGATATATTTCTGGATTTCGAAGGCAACCATTTTGCAGAATATGGTGTCCAGGAATACCTGATCGGCTATATCACCTTTACAGAGGGACAACCTGGGTATACTGCTATCTGGGCACACACGATTGAGGAAGAAAAGCTTGCGTTTGAGTCCTTCATGGATGTTGCAATAGAAACCCGCAGGAAAAATCCATCTGCCCATATTTATCATTTTGCTCCTTATGAACCCGCTGCTCTCAAGAGGTTGATGGGCAGGTTTGCTACCCGGGAAGTTGAACTTGATGAGCTCCTTCGAGGGGGCGCTTTTGTAGACCTTCATACAGTGGTTAAACGCTCACTCATTGCCGGGGTAGAGCGCTATTCCATTAAGGATTTCGAACCATTTTTTGACTATTCCAGGCAACAGGATCTGCATGAGGCTTCTATGAGTCGTCGTCTTGTTGAGTATGCTGCGGAAGCTGGGCAGCTTGATGCTGATTTGGACGAACATTGCCGGATTGTGGAGGAATACAACAGGGAAGATTGTGAGTCCACTTATCGATTACGGGATTGGTTGGAACAGCTTCGGAATGATTGTATCGCTGATGGCAACGACCTGCCGCGACCTGTCCTCCAGGATGGTGAAGCCGGAGAGACAATAAGTGATTTGGACCGGGAATTACAACGCTTACGCGATGGCTTACTTGAAGGGATTCCGGCAGATGCAGTGGAACGTTCAGGCGAAGAAAATGCACGTTTTATCCTGGCACATATGATGGAATTTCATAGACGGGAGGAAAAAGCAGCTTGGTGGGAGTATTTCCGTCTCCTTGAGTTGGAAGAGACTGAGTATGTTGATGAACGTCGGGCTATTGCTGGTCTTCACTTCTCTGAAGAGGTGGAAGCCGGGCGAGCACCAGTACATCGTTATCAATATGATTCTGATCAGGAGCTTGATATTCGTCGAGGAGATGAGGCACTAGATGCCGATGGCAATAAATTCGGTAAAGTTGCGGAAGTAAATTATCCCGAATGTACTGTTGACATCAAAAAACGCATGGATACTGCAGCGGTGCATCGAGACGCATTGCTCCTCAATAATCAAATATCTTCAAGGGTACTGCGAGAATCCCTTATGCGTCTCGGGGAAAGCGTTTTGGAGACTGGTTTTACGGATCAAGCGCCTTACAAAGCTGCGTTTGAGCTGCTGTTAAGGGGGCCTTCTCCCCTGGTCGGAGAGAATGATTTCTTGCAAAGAGACGAGGAAGAAACTGTCGAGGCTGCATGCCGGCTTGTTACAGAGCTTGATGGTAATGTTCTTGCCATCCAGGGGCCTCCCGGCACGGGTAAAACCTATACAGGTGGAAAGATAATCTGTGCGTTAAAACAGCAAGGTTTAAAGGTCGGAGTGACTGCAGTCAGCCACAAGGTTATTGTCAACCTGTTGGAAAGTGCAAAAAAAGAGGCTGAAAGAATTGGACTGGATCTTGCTGTGGTACACAAGCAGACGGGTGCATACGAAGGCGAACGGGATATCAGAAGAATTTCCACCTATCCCCCTATCAAAAACGGTCTGGCTAACGGGGATATTGATGTCGTCGGAGCAACTGCCTGGTGCTGGAGTCGTTCTGATTTTGAACAAACCGTGGATGTACTTATTGTTGATGAAGCAGGTCAGATGTCTTTGAGCAATGTTCTTGCAGTTGCCCCGGCAGCACGGAGTTTGGTTCTATTGGGTGATCCGCAACAGTTGGAGCAGCCAATACAGGCAAATCACCCTGAAGGCAGCGAAGTCTCGGCATTATATCATTTGCTTGATGGCCTGGAAACAATACCTCCAGATAAAGGTCTTTTCCTTGGTGAAACCTACCGACTCCATCCCGAAATTGCCCGTTTCACTTCGGAAGTTTACTATCAGGGACGCTTGGCATCACGGCCTGAACTCGACCGCCAGACAATACTGCATACAAAGGATAAATACAGCGGCTCGGGGTTACGATATGTTCCAGTGCATCATGAAGGTAATCAGGCCAGATCAGACGAAGAAGTTGAAGTGATCGGTGTTATTGTTAATGAATTGCTGAATGGTGGACAGTGGCAGGACAAAGATCTTGAACTGCATCCATTGACTGAGACAGATATCCGGATCATAGCACCATACAATGCCCAGGTTTCAGCTTTGGCCGGGGCCATACCTCACATGGAAGATTATATTGGTACAGTCGATCGTTTCCAGGGACAGGAGGCCCCTGTGGTAATATACTCCATGACATCTTCCAGTGCTGAAGATGCACCGCGTGGCATGAGCTTTCTTTATGATCCGCACCGATTTAATGTCGCAACCTCTCGTGCATCAGCACTTTGTGTTCTGGTAGGATCTCCTGCCCTTTTTGAACCGGAATGTCGAACGCCTTTGCAGATGAAGATGGCAAATGGATTTTGTCGGTTTCGAGAACTGGCCCGGCAAATTTAGAGGCTTACCATGGGTAACTACTCTGTAATCGTCCTCGACTTTGAAACAACCGGCCTTTCTCCACAATACGGTGACCGGGCCATTGAAATCGGTGCCGTGCTGATTGAAAATAATATAATTGTCGACCGGTTTCAGGGATTGATGAATCCGGGGTTTCGAATCAGCTCCTTTATCGAATCATATACCGGGATCAGTAACGATATGCTGACGGATTGCGCCGCCATGTGAAGAGGTGATGGTGCGGTTTGCAGAGTTTATGGGTGACCATCCTCTTGTTGCTCATAATGCCTCCTTTGACAGAAAATTTCTTGATTTTGAGATGGCGTTTGTAGACAGAATACGGCAAAATGATATAGCCTGCTCCATGCTGGCAGCCAGGAGGGTGTATCCGGATGCACCCAATCATAAACTCGGGACATTGGTCAGGTATTGCGGAATTTACACAGATGGAACTTTTCACCGTGCATTGGCCGATGCGGAGATGACCGGGCATCTCTGGATTTCGATGATCGGTGATATTAAAAAACGACTTGGTTTGAATGAGGTATCTTTTGAGTTGATGCAGAAAGTTTCTAAAATTACCAAGGCACACGCTCCTGCCTATCTGGTACGAGTCGCCCATAGGCAAGTGTTAAGTATGAACGGAAAAGCAGCTGAGCGAGTGTTATGACATTTACTGACAATTGGGCAGCAGATTGGAATATTGTTGATGGTGATGAGGAGTTGTCCCATAGACTGATCCCCGTTTTTGAGGCTTACCTGAAGAATTTGCAAAATAAGGGATGTGCAAAATCAACTCTGAACCGCCACTCGAGTAGTTGTCATGCTCTTGGCGGTTACATTGTTGAGCGAGTTTTTAATTATCAGGTGGACAGTTTTGATCTAGCTGAATCAGGAGAAGAAGTTCTCCTGCGATATCTTGACGGTCATGATGGGCCATTGATTTTTCAGGACAATGAGTCATGGCAGCGAGAAGTGGACACTACCTGTCGCAAACTCTATAAATTTATCAACGAGAACCCTGTTTGATTATTTTAATGGGTGTTTTTTGGTTTCTTTTACACGCTGTTTCTTCTTGTTTATTTTCGTCTAATTCAGTCTCTTGGTGCCGTCCTGTTTATATACAAGTATTTCTATTTGTATAGCATTTTTAATATATTTTTCTATATCGTTTTTCGCAGCGCATTCAATAGCCTTTCCCCTGAAGCATTACTCCCAAGCACAAGTAATGCTCGGATTGCAGCGGTTTCACTGATGTGCCGGTGACTCGCTTTGTTCATTGTTGCGGTAATCTTTTTCAACCGGGCAATATCGTCATCATACAGCCGGTAGGCTTTTAATGTTGCCTTTTTGTTTGGTGTCACCAAATCAAGTTGTTCGTTGTCCCGGTCCTTCGACTCGACCGTTTTTGCCAGCTTGGATTTGCCGGTAATTTTTTTAGCTGCCATAGCTGATAATTTCCCTGGTAAGTTTTTTGAAGTCTTCTGCACCGTATGATCTGGGGTCAAAGACCATCACGGG
>JALVQM010000455.1 GCA_027025615.1 Desulfobacteraceae bacterium
GTTATTCCAGAGACGAACAGTTTGATGTTCTGCATACAAAATGGAAGCTGGAGGATGGAAGCCAAGACGGAAAACTTACCGGTAAAGATCTGGGGTAAATCGTGTTTTGAACCGGGGGTGGCGGGGAAACACCGCCCCCGGTTCAAATCAGGTAAGGAAGGCAGGGAAAAGTTCTTAACAGACTGTTAAAGCAGAGTGTCAGCCGCAACATATTCCAAACCGAAAGCGTCGGCCACGGCTTTGTAAGTTATCTTGCCGTCTACCACGTTCAGGCCCAGCTTGATCTCCTGGTTTGACTGGCAGGCAGCCTTCCAGCCCTTGTCAGCCAACTCCACAGCATAGGGCAAAGTGGCGTTGGTCAGGGCCATGGTTGATGTCTTGGCCACTGCGCCGGGCATGTTGGCCACGCAATAATGGACGATGCCATCCACCACGTAGATCGGATCGGCATGGGTGGTGGGTTTGGACGTCTCGAAGCATCCCCCCTGGTCGATGGCCACATCGACTAAAACCGTTCCAGGGCGCATGGCTTTGAGCATTTCCCTGGTTATCAGCTTGGGTGCCTTGGCCCCGGGGATCAGGACCGCACCGATTACCACGTCGGCCTCCTTTATCAACTCCCTGATACTGGCGGGTGAAGACATCAGCAAAAAACAATTTTTAGGCATAACGTCGGAAAGATACCGTAACCTGCTGAGGCTCTTGTCCAACAGGTAAACCTTGGCCCCCAGGCCACAGGCCATCTTGGCGGCGTTGGTACCCACGACTCCACCGCCGATAACCACCACGGTTCCGGGATCGACCCCAGGCACTCCACCCAGCAGAACTCCATGGCCTCCCTGGGCCATTTCAAGATATTTGGCCCCCTGCTGGGTAGCCATACGGCCGGCAACTTCGCTCATGGGGGTCAACAGCGGAAGGCTGCCGTCGGCCTTCTGGATGGTCTCGTAGGCAATACATACCGCTTTGCTTGAAATCAACCCGCGGGTCAATTTTTCAGAGGCGGCAAGATGCAGGTAAGTAAAAACAACCTGCCCGGGACGAATCAAATCGTATTCCTGGGGCAGAGGTTCTTTAACATGCATTACCATCTCGGCCCGTTCGTAAATCTCTTTCGCGGAAGCAACCAGCTCCGCCCCGGCCTCCTTGTATTGCTGGTCGGCAAATCCACTGCCCTTACCAGCGTTTTTCTCAACCAGTACATTATGACCATGTTCACACATGACCTCAACCCCGGCCGGAGTCATGGAAACCCGGTTTTCTTCTGCCTTTATTTCTTTCAGTATTCCTACGATCATGATTTTTCCTCCTGGCTATCACATTTTTCAGGGACCTGGACCCAACCAAGGCTTACCAATAAACCCGCAATTAATGTCCAGCCTTCAGCACTGCCGGGTTGATAATAAACCAGCTTATGCTTATTGACAGGCTGAAATAAATATTTCCTTGCAATTTCCGGGCCTCTTTGAAGTATGCAACCACCGGGAAAGCAAAATCGCCATAATTAACCGAATAATCAGCAGGTTATCATCAAGAACACGGAACAACTTCCAGGACGGATTTGTTTCATCAACAGGTTAAATTTGGCGTTTGGCAATATTTCCAACCACCGTTGGCTTCTGCTCAACCCGCCACCAAAGGGAAAAGGCAGGAGATAAATTTGAATTTTGTCAGCTTTACAGCGGTTTTGCCTTGTTAATTGCGTATTTTGATCCGAATCAAGAA
Source organism: Desulfobacteraceae bacterium (assembly GCA_027025615.1). Classification (GTDB taxonomy): domain Bacteria; phylum Desulfobacterota; class Desulfobacteria; order Desulfobacterales; family Desulfosarcinaceae; genus JALVQM01. Next base: position 1,726 of record JALVQM010000455.1, read on the forward strand.
CGGTCATTAATATTACCACTGGTCTATTTTCTTGCCACACTAAGATTGTAGCGCTGTATTTTATTCAACAAGGTGGTATGGCTGATACCAAGCCGTCTGGCTGCCTGGCGGATACTGCCGGCTTTGTTGAGGGCATGGATGAGAATTTTCTTTTCGTAGACAGCCATCAGGTCCCGCAAGCCCTTTCCTTCCAAATTAAAATTGTTTTCCCCACGGCCCGAGCGGTTACGGGACGCCAGTTCAAAACTGAAAAGGATGCTGTCCTGGCCTATGGGCCCTGATGGCGCAAGGATTGCTGCCCTTTCGATTACGTTTTTCAGTTCCCTGACATTGCCCGGCCAGGCATGGGCCATCAGTTTTTCCAGAGCCGCCGTCGAAATTGGACCGAGATCTTTTTTCAAACGGCTCCCAAGCTGAAAAAGGAAATGATCCGCCAGCACCTTGATATCTTCCGGCCTGCGTCGAAGGGGTGGAATATGAATAGGCAGCACATTGATGCGATAGTACAGATCTTCCCGGAAAAGTTTTTCTTCCACGAGGCGTTCCAGGTTCCGATTGGTGGCGGTAATCACACGGGCGTCGATGGGGATTTCAGCGGCACCCCCGATACGGCGCACTTTTTTTTCCTGGATAAGACGCAGAATCTTGGCCTGGACTTTTAGTGACATGTCTGCGATTTCGTCCAGGAAGACGCTTCCTCCCTGGGCAATTTCAAACAACCCCGGCTTGCCACGCCGGCTGGCCCCGGTAAAAGCTCCACCCACGTATCCGAACAGCTCGCTTTCCAGTAATGATTCGGGCAGGGCGGCACAATTTATCGGCACAAACGGCCCCTTGCGCCGACTTTCGAAATGGATCGCCCGGGCAAATAATTCCTTGCCGGTGCCACTTTCTCCTCTAATAGAAACCACTGATTCGGTGTCGGCAATCTTCTGGGCAATAGAAATAACCTCCCTGATCCCCAGGCTCTTGCCGACTATATCCGAAAAGGTGATCTGCCCAGGTTCTGACACTGCCTGGACCAGGGCCTCGATTTCCTGCATGTCTTTCATTATTTCCACCGCACCCACCATTCGTCCGGCCGAATCCCGGATGGGTTTGCAGGTAGCCAAATACTGAAAACGGCCCCTGGCGGAAATATTGTTGACTTTGCGACTGATATGTTCCCTGGCTGCAAGGCAATCATCCAGACTCTGGTCGGCAAGTTCCAGGTCTTTCAGTTCCATACCAACCACCTGCCGGTCGGCCAGGCCCAGAATTTTGCGGGCAACGCGATTAACGGTTGTAACCACGCCCTTTTCGTTTACCGAGAGGATACCGTCACTGACACTGTCCAGGACAACACGGTAACTCTTTTCACGGGTTTCCTGGGGCAGGGTATGAACCGGCGCCAGAGAGAGGCAACCGGCAAGTTGCCGTACCGCCGAAAACACTTTGGCAGAATCATCCAGCGTTCCCTGGTGCTCGACTTCCAGATAAACATAGGCCCGGTCACCTTTCTTCTGGACTTCCATTGAAACAATGTTGAGTCGTCTTGAAGCCAGGATGGCCGCCACATCGGCCACAATACCAAGCCGATCCTGGAACACGATTTCCAATTTTAGATTTGTCTGCATTTACCCCCCGGTCTGCGGCAACTGCTACCAGCAAAACATAAAAGCAGCATGAAAACAAGTTATTATGGGATCGCTGCCGTCATGCTGTCATTGTTGATTCCGGCAACCCCTAAGGCAGTCACCAGGGTCGATTCCAGCCAAAAAACACCTGCCCGGAATTTGCGCTTACAATCCGGCCAAACCGCTCTTGACAACAAAAAGACCATGATTATTTTTCTGCCGAATTTACAGGAGCAACAGCCAGTGGGCCATCTTTTTATTTAAATCCTGGATGGTTAAGGCGGGCCTTTGCTTGTAGATGCGTTCTTTTCCCGGACCAGGGTCGTCAGAACCCGCTTTTCAGTCCGGGAACCCTTAATAAAACAATTTAATTTGGACACGGCGCTGCCAGCAATGACAGTATGCCGCAAATAGTATTTATGGAGGTGAAATCAAATGAAAATCAGACCGTTAAACGACAGGGTCCTTGTAGTCCGGGTCGAAGAGGAACAAAAAACCGCCGGTGGAATTATCATTCCCGATACGGCCAAGGAAAAACCCCAGGAAGGCAAAGTGGTATCCGTTGGCCCGGGCAAACTGGGTGAAGATGGCAAGCGTTCACCTGTAGCGGTCAAGGAAGGTGACCGGGTGTTGTTTTCCAAGTATGCCGGCACCGAAATAAAAATCGATGGTGTCGAACATGTATTCATGCGTGAAGACGACATCCTGGGAGTCCTGGAATAAGCAGAAACAAACAGCGGCAATAACCCAAAGGAGGTAAACAACCATGCCAGCCAAAATGATAGCTTTCGGATCCGAAGCAAGGCAGAAGATGCTCAAGGGTTTGAACACCCTGGCCGATGCTGTCAAAGTGACTTTGGGCCCCAAGGGCAACAACGTCGTACTTGAAAAAACCTTTGGCTCACCAACCGTGACCAAGGATGGAGTGACCGTGGCCAAAGAGATCGAGCTGGAAGGCAAGTTTGAAAACATGGGCGCCCAGATGGTCAAGGAAGTTGCCAGCAAGACCAGCGACATGGCCGGCGACGGCACCACAACAGCTACGGTCCTGGCCCAGGCAATTTTCAATGAAGGCCAGAAACTGGTAGCTGCAGGCGCCAGCCCCATGGCCATCAAACGCGGCATCGACAAAGGTGTCGAAGCTGTTGTCAAGCAACTGAGGAAAATGGCTCAACCTACCAAAGATAAAAATGAAATTTCCCAGGTAGGTGCCATTTCAGCCAACAACGATGAGACCGTGGGCAAACTGATTTCCGACGCCATGGAAAAAGTCGGTAAAGAAGGCGTGATCACCGTAGAAGAGGCCAAGGGTATGGAGACCACCCTGGAAGTGGTCGAAGGCATGCAGTTCGACCGCGGATATCTCTCACCCCACTTCGTAACAGACGCCGAGAAAATGGAAGTAGTCCTGGAAGAGCCTTACATCCTGCTCAATGAAAAGAAAATCTCCAGTATGCACGACATGGTTCCCCTGCTGGAGCAAGTTGCCAAAAGTGGCAAGCCCCTGTTGGTAATCGCCGAAGACGTTGAAGGTGAGGCCCTGGCAACTCTGATCATCAACAAACTGCGCGGCACCCTCAAGGTGGCGGCAGTCAAGGCCCCGGGCTTTGGTGACCGCCGCAAGGCCATGCTCCAGGACATCGCCATCCTGACCGGCGGCCAGGTGGTTTCCGAAGATTTGGGCATCAAGCTGGAAAATGTCACCATCAATGACCTGGGCCGATGCAAAACCGTCAAGATCGATAAAGACAACACCACTATCATTGACGGAGACGGCAGCCGGGATGCCTTGGAAGGCAGGATGAAACAGATCCGTGCCGAGATTGAGGAAACCACTTCCGACTACGATCGCGAAAAGCTCCAGGAGCGCCTTGCCAAGCTGGTAGGTGGTGTAGCCGTAATCAACATCGGAGCTGCTACTGAAACCGAAATGAAGGAAAAGAAAGCCAGGGTGGAAGACGCTCTCAATGCAACCCGTGCAGCGGTTGAAGAAGGAATAGTTCCCGGCGGCGGTGTAGCCCTGGTGCGCTGCATTGATGCCCTTGACAAGACCCAGGCCAAGGGCGAAGAAAAAGTCGGCATTCAAATCCTCAAACGTGCCATGGAAGAACCCCTGCGTCAGATCGCCGCCAATGCCGGCCTGGAAGGTTCGGTTATCCTCAACAAGGTCAAGGAAGGCAAGGACGACTACGGCTTCAATGCTGCAACCGGTAAATTTGAAAACCTGGTGGAAGCCGGTGTTATCGACCCGGCAAAGGTAGTCCGTTACGCCATCCAGAATGCGGCTTCTGTCGCCGGCCTGATGCTGACCACCGAAGCCATGATCACCGAGAAACCGGAAAAAAAGAAAGCGTCCCCTGAGGCCATGGCTCCGGACATGGACGACATGTATTAACAGACACTCTTTTTCCTGCCGGCCGGGAGTACCCTTGCATCCCGGCCGGCACAACCATTGCGGCTCCCCACTCGTCAAGCCGACCCGCCTGCATTTCAAAACCGCCCTCCCGGCCGGCTGTTGGATTCTCCCATCTACACAAAGTTGTCTGTCATTACTGCATGGACTGGTGCCTGGAGCGGAATTGTGTTAATTGATAACCATCATCGATAAAATCCCATCGAAAAAACGGAGTAAAAATATGAACACCATCCGCTCTAAAATTACCTTCTTTTTCGCCTCATGCATTGCGGTAATGTGTGTTTTCGCCATTTTGTACTATACCACGGTTTCAGAGCTTAAACAGAAGCTGATCGCCATTGAAAAGTTCGACGATATCAGGGACAACGTTCTCGAACTGCGGCGTTATGAAAAAAACCTGATTTACACCAAGGACCCGGCCAGCTTTGAAAAAAGTGGTTATTACCTTAACCGGACTGAAAGCGCCTATAAGAAAATGACCGACGATATTGTTCGGCTTGTAGGTCAATCCGAATTTGAAAAAGCCTGCGTTGTCCTGCAGGATTATAAAAAAACCCTCAAACATGTTTTCTTACAACTCAAGCAGGGCAGTGGCGATGTTGATGTTTCTGAAATCAGGGACCTTGGGAAACAGCTGGTGAATTTCACCAGCAACCTGATTTTGCTCAAAAGGGAAAAAATCAATTCCGTCCTGAACCGCATATTCCTTATGCCGATGGTCGTAATGGGCGGTTTCATCCTCACCATAGCCCTGATTTACCGCCTAATGCTTCACGATGTGCTCAAGCCCTTATCACGACTGCGGGTGGCCACCGAGAAAGCCATGATCGGAAAATTCGAGCCTATAGACTGTAAGCCGGGACGCAATGATGAAGTCTCCCGGCTGGTTGCCGCCTTCAACCGAATGGCCAACGAAATCGGAACCAGGCAGGAACAGCTCCTGCAGTCGCGCAAGATGGCCTCAATCGGAACTTTTACTTCCGGCATAGCCCACGAACTCAATAACCCGGTAAATAATATCTCCCTGATCGTTGAGTCCCTGATCGAACGCAAGCACACCATGAACTCCGATGAGCGGGATCAGCTTTACAATGATCTGATGGAACAGGCCGACCGCACCAGTGCCATCGTGCGTAACCTGCTCGATTTTTCCCGACAGGAGCAAAGGCGGGTGGAACCGACGTCCATTGAGGAAATTCTTGATAAAACCGTCCTTCTGCTTAAAAATGAACTAAAGCTTAACCGGATCAAGTTCAGCAAACAAGTTGTCGGTGAAATACCGGAAATTCAACTGGACAGGAGCAGTTTTCAACAGGTATTTCTCAACCTGCTGGTAAACAGTATCCAGGCAATGCCCGATGGAGGAGAAATAGCCGCCACCCTGGATGGCAGAAATTCGAAAAAAGAAATCGTAATCGAAATCTGTGATACCGGCGTTGGCATTGCCGAAGAGCACATTGATCGTATTTTCGATCCCTTTTACACCACCAAACGGGAAGGAGAAGGTACAGGCCTGGGTCTTTCGGTAACCTATGGAATAATCGAACAACACGGTGGCAAAATCCAGGTCCGGCGCCGCAAATCCAGGGGAACCTGTTTTACCATCCATTTACCCACAGGAGGCGAGCATGCCATCGCCCAACAATGATTGGCAGCCGCGGGTTGCGGTCATTGATGACGAACTAATCAGTCGCCGGGAAATAAAACGGGGACTGGAACGCGAAAATCGCCTGGTGGAAATCTTTGCTGACGGCAGCAGTGCCTTGAAGCGGATGAACCAGGTAGCATTCGACCTGGTGATCTGTGACCTGAAATTGCCCGATATCAACGGGCTGGAAATTCTTCAACGCATCAAGAAACGTTTCCGACAGACCGAAGTTATCATGATCACAGGGTTCGGTTCAGTGGAATCAGCCATAGAAGCCATTCGCAGCGGAGCGTTTCATTATGTAACAAAACCGGTAAAAATGGCCGAACTTCGAGCCTTGGCAGGCCAGGCCCTTACAAAGGTGAAACTGCGCCAGGAAAAGGAAGCCCTTGAAAACGAACTTTTTTCAAGCCGCCGCAACTACGACCTGATCGGTAACAGTCCGGCCACTGAAAAAGTGCGCCAGATGATAAAGAAGGTAGCTCCCTTGAGCTGCAACGTTCTGATCCAGGGTGAAAGCGGCACAGGCAAGGAGTTGGTGGCCCGGGCCCTGCACCTGGGCAGTCCGCGCAAAGACAATGCTTTTATCTCTTTCAACTGCGGAAGCTTTACCGAGGAATTGATCGCCAACGAGCTTTTTGGTCATGAAAAAGGAGCCTTCACCGGAGCCGTGGAAACCAAGATAGGTTTACTGGAAGCAGCTCACCAGGGCACGATCTTCCTCGATGAAATTGCAACCATGCCGGCAAGTATGCAAGTCAAACTCCTGCGGTTTGTCCAGGAAAGGAACATTCTGCGGGTAGGCGGGATCAAACCCATAACCGTTGATGTACGCATGATAGCCGCAAGCAACCAGGAACTGAACCGGGCCGTGGAAAACGGCAAATTCCGACAGGACCTCTATTACCGCTTGAAGGTGGTACTTATTTCCCTGCCCCCCCTGCGGAGCAGGCTGGAAGACATCCCCTTGCTGGTCAAACATTTCATATCGCGCTACAGCGAGGCTTTCGGCAAACAAATAAGCGGTGTATCCCCCCAAGTGCTCGGAATATTGGAAAACTACCCTTTTCCGGGCAATGTACGGGAACTGGAGCACATTATTGAAAGCGCTGTAGCCCTGGCTGAAAACTCCACCATCGAACCGGTTGACCTGCCTCCGGATATTCAAAAACTTTCCTTCAATAACATAGACCGGGACAAATGGCCTTCTCTCCAGGAGCTTGAAAAAGCCTATATCCAGAAAGTACTGGTAAAAACAGGATATAAAAAACAAGCCGCCGCCCGCCTGCTCAAAATCCCCCGAACCACCTTGTGGCGCAAACTGAAGCGTTACAACATCCAAGAATGATTCTTTTCATATTGAAACATTTTCCCCAATCGCAATTAATTACATACAGTTATTAACCGGCAAGGGATAGCCTAACTCCTGCTGATGTTTCAGATTGAACCAAACAACTACGCCCAACAAAACGGCCTGACACAACAACTAACTGGTTTTATATAAAATATATTAGATGGCAAGCAATTTGCAGTCGATTGATACCACAGTCAGCATGTTTGTATAAACAATCCCAAACAGATGTGGAGAGCAGCATTGAGCCGGGAAAAAATTCTGGTTCCCGTTGGAGTAGGGCATCAAGATTTCGACGCTTTGTACCACGCCCTGTCGGTGGCTGAACGCGTCCAGGCCAAAGTGTACGTATTTTACATTGCCGATCCCAAAGCAAGCCAATCGACCGATGAGCTGGTAATAAGGCATTTGAAAGAACTTGTAGCCAAAGCCTGCCAGGAAGGACTGGCGGTATCGTTTCACATGGCCCATGGTTCTG
>JALVQM010000456.1 GCA_027025615.1 Desulfobacteraceae bacterium
CACCATTATTGGGACCAGGGCAAATCCTATCCAGAATAAACAGTCACTGAATCTGTAATCTTTTTTCAATCGGTTTGGTTCCATTTTTCGCCTTAGGCTCCTTGTTTGATTTTGGTTTGGCTTCCTTAGAAAATAAGAGCATGCCTGGCCTAACCCAGACCAAGTCGTTGTGTGTACCAAACATAGGTCCGCCCGATGCCGTCGTCCAGGTCTATACGCGGTCGCCACCCCAAATCAATTAACCTGCTTACATCAAGCAACTTGCGGGGAGTTCCATCAGGTTTAGAATTATCCCAAATAACCTTTCCTTCAAACCCGACAATACTGGCCACCTTGATGGCCAGCTCTTTTATGGTAAGGTCGTTTCCCGTCCCTATATTGAAGAGAAACGGTTTATCACCTGCCCGGTACTCTGCGCCAGCGGCCAATCTTGCATAATCTGTGTTCATCAGATGAACACATGCTGCGGCCAAGTCATCCACATAAAGAAATTCCCGCTTGGCGCTGCCGGTGCCCCACAAAACAACCCGGGGCTGTTGGGATTGCACCTGATCGGCGTTTAACAGTTTATTTTTTATTTCCTGCGGGATGGGGCCGAAACAATTCTCGTCAGCTTCAATTGAGCGCCAATCACAACGGCCAGCCATTTTTGCCAGGTGGAACTTGCGAATCAATGCAGGCAACACGTGAGAATCCAGCAGATCGAAGTTGTCACCAGGACCATACAAGTTAGTGGGCATTACCGGAATAAACCTGGTTCCGTGTTGCCGGTTATAGGCCCAGCACATTTCCACCCCGGCAATTTTGGCAACAGCGTAAGCAGAGTTGGTCGGCTCCAGGGGGCCGGTCATGAAAACTGACTCTTTCATGGGCTGCCGGGCATCACGGGGGTAAATGCAGGAGCTGGCCAAGAATAATAATTTTTTTACACCGGCCAAAAAACTTTGCCGGATCACGTTTAATTCGATGGCAAGGTTTTCTGTAATAAAATCCGCCGGCCTTGTTTCATTTGCCCAAATGCCGCCAACCCGGGCTGCAGCAAGAAAAACATACTCCGGCTTTTGTTGTGTAAACAGTTCTTGCACCGCCCTGCCGTCGGTCAAGTCCACTTCTTTCCTGGTCCTGGTTATCAAATTGGTATAACCCCCTGCCTTTAGACAGCGCGTCACAGCGCTTCCTACCAGTCCCCTGTGGCCGGCTACAAATATTCTAGAATCTTTCTTCACGCCGCTGGTACCCCTTTACCACAATAACACATTAATATCTGAATATTTTACTAATAGTTGTTTGCCTCTGTTGTCTACCGCCTTTAGATGTCCACCAAGTCCTATTGATCGCCCTAAACTGAAGATAAACCCCTCAATCCTGAGGTTCATACGTATCAAACCCTCCACTGCGAATCAATTGCTCCCTGCGGGCTGCCTGCATATCTTCCTCTACCATGGTTCGAACAAGCTCATCGAAGCCGATCTCCGGCTGCCAACCTAGTAACCGCTTGGCCTTGGACGGATCTCCCCTCAACAGGTCAACTTCTGTAGGTCTGAAATAGCGCGAATCAATCCTAACGAGCACTTTTCCGTTGGAAGAATCGCATCCTGTCTCCTCAAGACCTGTACCTTGCCAAATGATATCAATTCCAACCTCTGAAAAAGCCTTTTCAACAAACTGGCGTACCGTATGGCAACGTCCTGTGGCAATCACATAGTCATCGGGCCGCTCTTGCTGCAACATAAGATACATTGCCCTTACGAAATCCCTGGCATGTCCCCAGTCCCGCTTCGCGTCAAGATTGCCAAGATAGACAGTTTTTTGTAATCCAAGCTTGATGCGGGCTACGGCACGTGTAATCTTGCGACTTACAAAAGTTTCACCACGTATGGGTGATTCATGATTAAAAAGGATGCCATTGCATGCATATATGCCATAAGCTTCCCGGTAATTGACTGTTATCCAATAGGCATAAACCTTTGCCACCCCGTAAGGGCTTCGGGGATAAAAAGGCGTGGTTTCACGTTGGGGCACTTCGACAACCTTGCCGAACATTTCACTGGTTGATGCCTGGTAAAAACGTGTTTTGCTCTCCAGTCCTAGAATTCTCAGGGCCTCAAGCAAACGCAAGGCCCCAAGAGCATCGGTGTTAGCGGTATACTCCGGGGTTTCAAAAGAAACTTTCACATGGCTCTGGGCAGCCAAGTTGTATATTTCATCCGGCTGGACTTCCTGAATTATCCTGATCAAGTTGGTTGAATCGGTAAGATCACCATAGTGTAACCGAAATCGCACCTGTCCTTCGTGGGGATCTTGATAAAGGTGATCTATTCGAGCCGTGTTGAAAGACGAGGCTCGCCGTTTTATACCATGGACTTCGTAACCCTTGTCCAGTAAAAATTCCGCAAGATAAGCTCCGTCCTGGCCGGCCACACCGGTAATCAATGCTTTTCTCACAGCTCTGACTCCTTGTTGCCTTAGGTAATACGCCTGTTGCTGGATTAGCTCACACCGGGCTTGTAATCCCCTGCCAAGGGATGTTTTCCTTGATAATACCTGCTGGATGGGTGATTATACGAAAAGCAAGTCTAGCCTGGTTTAAACGAATTGCCCGTTTGCCACGAATACGAAACCCGGGGGCAAATTGGAAATGCGCAATTCGTATATAAATTAACATGGATCAAATTTTACCGCCAGGGAAAATCGATGCTCAAGGAAACTTCCAGGCATTCAACAATTCTTTCTCCATTATCATCAGGCCTTTTAACGACCCAGGTTATAGCCTTTTTTCAAGTCCGGTATTCCAACCTGCTCAATTATGAACGGGTGAAAGAAATCTCTGATGCCGGATTCTTACCGGTTCCATACGGAAACGCAGCTGTCAAGTTGGGTATGTGGGGCTCTGCCTTATGGGGAGGATTGTTTTACACCCTGACAATTGGTGCAGGCCTTACAATTGCCTCCTGGGCCATAACCAGTATATGGAAAGGCCCCTTGAGACGTTCACCTGCTTTTATAATTTCCGCCATTTTGGCCTGGCTTGCTGCAATTGTATGGATAAATCTTGGCGGTTTCACC
>JALVQM010000457.1 GCA_027025615.1 Desulfobacteraceae bacterium
TTTTAACATTGCACGACTATAAATTGATATGCCCTGCATACTTGATGCTGCGAAATGGGAAAATTTGTAACCTGTGTGGCGGGAAACACTTCTGGCATGCAGTTGCTGAACGTTGTCAGGACGCTTCCTTTTCCAAAAGTGCCCTTTTGGCTTTTGAGGCGTATTGGCATAAATGGTTCAAGAGCTATAATAATATAGATATCTTTATATCGCCAAGTCGGTTTCTCGCCAAGCTTGTGAGTCAAAACAGGGATGATGTAAAAAAAGTTGTGATAATTCCCAATGGCATAGAATTGGCAAATTTTGATCCATCGTACAAGGATCATGCATATATTCTGTTCCTGGGACGATTGACTTCCCAGAAGGGAGTGGAGACCCTTCTGAAAGCCTATGAATCGATGAACATGGATGGGACACAGAAGTTGAACTTGAAAATTGTTGGCGATGGCCCTTTGCTGGATATTCTAAAACGAAAATATAATAATATTGAATTCATGGGGAAAAAAGTAGGTGATGAGTTAAAGGAGATAATTGGCAATTCATCTTTTGTTGTAGTGCCATCCAAAGGATATGAAAATTGTTCCATGTCAGTATTGGAATCCATGGCCATGGGAAAGCCGGTAATTGCATCAAATATTGGTGGATTACCTGAGCAGGTTGAAGACTGGAAAACAGGTTTTTTATTCGAGATGGGTAATGTTGAAGACCTTGCTCATAAAATGAAACTTTTAGCCCAGGATAGGGAGTTACGGGTGAAGATGGGAATGGCAGGCCGCAAAAAGGTCGAAAAGGAATATTCCTTTGATGTGCATGGCCAGAAGCTCCTGGCATTGTATGAAAAATTGATGGCAGGAGAGTATTCTTGAAGATATTTGTTACCGGCACAAGAGGCATCCCTGATATTCCCGGAGGAGTCGAAAGACACTGCCAGGAGCTTTATCCAAGAATAGCTTCCGCAGGACACAAGGTTTTGGTTGCAACCAGAAAGCCTTATGTCAAACAAAAGCTTGAAGTTTACAAAGGGGTTAGACTCGAGCATATTTATACACCCAGGGTTAAAAGCCTTGAGGCGATTGTGCATACTTCGATCAGTCTTATAAAGGCTAGACTATATTCACCTGATATAGTGCATATCCACGCAATAGGTCCTTCATTACTTACTCCACTTGCAAAGATTCTTGGGTTTAAAGTTGTTGTAACTAATCACGGTCCGGATTATGAAAGACAAAAATGGGGAAGACTGGCTAAGTTTATCCTTATGGCAGGTGAAATGGCCGGTGCAAAATGGGCGGATCAGGTAATCGTGATATCAAAGGTTATACAAAAGAGCATTAATGAGAAATACAATCGAAGAGCCCGGCTTATTCCAAACGGCGTCACCATAGAAGAAGATAAAATAGGAGTTGATTATCTTGATCAGATTGGTGCCGAGCCTGGAAAGTACATTTTAGCCGTTGCCCGTTTTGTACCTGAAAAAGGGTTGCATGATTTGCTGGATGCTTTCAGGCAAATGAACACTGATTGCAAGCTTGTCATTGCAGGTGATGCAGATCATGAAACAGAATATAGCCTTGGGATCAAGCAAAAGGCCAAAGAGGATAACAGGGTGATCTTGACAGGTTATATCACTGGCAAACCATTAAAGCAGGTATTTGCCCATGCCGGTCTATTTGTGATGCCTTCATACCATGAAGGTCATCCCATTGCTTTGCTTGAAGCCATGAGCTATGGACGCTTGGCGCTTGTCTCCGATATAGCTGCTAACAGGGAGATTGGGCTTGATCAGGAACAGTATTTTAAATGCGGTGACGTGAGTTCCCTGAAAAAAGCGATGGAGAAGCTGTTGGACAAGGAGATTAATCAAAAAAGCCGCAGGGATATAATAGATTTTGTGCGTTCCAGGTACAATTGGGATATAATTGCTGAAAATACACTAGAAGTATATAAGAAAGCGCTTAACTGATTGTCATGGTAAAGGAAAATACATCCAGGGAGAAAAATATGACGGTTGAAAAAGAAATGCCAACCGATGCTTCGATTATAACTACATATCGTTGCCTGATGAAATGCAAAATGTGCAATATATGGAAGCATCCAACCGATGTGAAGAAAGAAATAAAGCCAAGGGAACTGGAAATCCTGCCTGATTTGAAATTTATCAATGTAACCGGTGGAGAACCCTTCTTACGTCGTGACCTGGATGAAATTATTGAAGTGTGTTTCAAGAAAGCTCCCCGGGTGGTGATATCGACATCGGGCTATCACGTTGATGCTGTTTTGAAACTGGCGGAAAAATTCCCCAAGATAGGTATAAGGGTCAGCATTGAGGGGTTGTCAACCATCAATGATTACCTGCGTGGTCGCGACAGCGGGTTTGATCGTGGCCTTAAGTCTTTGCTTGGATTACGGAAAATGGGTATTAAGGATATCGGTTTCGGGATAACTGTATCCAATAACAACTCTGCCGATATGCTGGAACTGTATGAGTTGGCCAAGAATTTAAAAATGGAATTCGCCACAGCAGCTTTCCATAATTCCTACTATTTTCACAAGGAAGACAACCGTATTACCAACCAGGACGAGGTTATCGGCAATTTTTACGAGCTTATAGATCGGTTACTCAGGGAAAATAATCCAAAGAGCTGGTTCAGAGCTTTTTTTAACCTGGGACTTATCAATTATATAAAAGGAAACAGACGATTGTTGCCCTGTGAAGCAGGGACGGTCAATTTTTTTATCGAGCCTTATGGAGATGTTTACCCATGTAATGGCCTGGAAGACAAATATTGGAAAGAAAGTATGGGTAATATTCGTGATTATGCAAAATTTGAAGACCTGTGGTTTAGCACCCAGGCAGAACGAGTACGGGGTCTTGTACGGACATGTCCCAAAAATTGCTGGATGGTTGGTACAGCGGCCCCGGTGATGAAAAAATACATCAGGCATCCATTGCAGTGGGTTGTAAAACACAAGGCCCTTAGTATGCTTAGAAAGAAGATTGACAGGACGTGCCTGCCGAAACCATATGATGTGGGCCAAGACAGACTTCAGGGTGAT
>JALVQM010000458.1 GCA_027025615.1 Desulfobacteraceae bacterium
GGCTCCCACCGAGCAGGCTGCCAGAGCGGTGCTAAGGGCAGCTGTGCCACTGGAACACAGGTGACAGTAACCTGCATTCAGTCTGGCGGCCAATTCCTTTTCGAAGGTTTTGGCTTTCCAGTGCCCTTTACGGGCGGCATCGAATCCATAACGAAACAGGACACCGGTATCCAGAACGTCCTGAACCTGTTGACGCTCCTCCTGTCCAAAGATTTCAAAACCTGGCATGAAATTTTCTCCTCATTTTTATTCTGTTGTTCGGCAAGTTTAATAAGTTGCAAGACAAGATCATTTCCGTCCGGCGACCTGGATCCTGTTATCGAAATAGCGCCTGAAAAGCATCTTGGCATACTGGGCTGCCCGTACGCCTATATATTCTCCGTGGGCCACCATTGCTCCGACAGCCAGTTTTTTACCGGATTGTTTTTCCTTAGCCCATCCAACAAACCAGTCATAGCGGGTGTCGTGAGCCCGGTTGTAGATCGAGCCTGTTTTGCCGCCTATTTCCAGGCGGGAAAGAACTCTATCCCGCCTTCGGTTGCGAAATGTCCGGCTGGCCGTACCTGACCTTATGGTTGTTTCCATCATTTGCTGGAGGATGCGGGCCGTTGCCGGTTTAATCGGCCTTCCGAATTGTTCAGGACTTTGCCGGTAAACCGTTTTTCCGGAGTCGGTGTTGATGGTTTCTGTCATGCTGGGGGCCATCATCTTGCCGTCGTTGATGATACAAGCTGCCAGCATGGCACCGTGCAGGGGCGAAAGGGTGGTTCTGCGGTTGAAACCACTGGCAATCTCTGCCCAGTGGTAAGGTTCCTGGTCGATAGATACCTTGCTTGGACAAACTTCCAATTCGTAATTTATACGTTTGTTGAAACCGAAACGGGAAGAGTAGTTTTCCAGGGTATCTTTACCCAGGCGATGCCAGCCGAGTTTGCCGAAAACCGGGTTTACCGATTGGGCAAAAGCATCCTTGAAGCGGATCGAGTTTGAATAACGGTTGGTTTTCATGGTCAACTGGCGTTTGTAAAGAGTATGCTTGTAGCCATTGAAGCTGATCCGGGAATTGGCCTGCAGATTGCATTTTTCAATGGCTGCTGCAGCAGTTACGATTTTAAAGATACTGGCGGCCGGGAAGGCTCCCGCCAGGCAGGGGTCCATGTTTGAAACGCCGTGGTTGAAAGATGCCTGGGCAACCACGCGGCCTGTTTCAGGCTCCAGGGCTACAACGGCTATTGCTCGCGAGTTCCTACGATCAAAGTGCTGCAGCAAGTATTGCTGCAAATCGGGCTTTAGACTGGGCAGCATAACCAGTGACAGGTCGCCGGTGTTTATTTCCAGTTGTCGCCTGCTTAGGTTCACGAGGTTTTGACCGGCCAACAGGAGGCGAACATCGTCCTTGCCGATCAACCTTTCGGTCCTAGCTGCTGTTTCTGCCGGCCTGGCTGAGGTGCCGGCTGGCCGTTTGCTTATACCTGCCAGGATGGCGCTGAGAACAACCACTCCAATTAAAATTGCTGCCAGTTTCCAGCTATGGCTGATTTTCTCACGGCGTTTCAGCTTTTGCTGGTACCTGCGCCAGGAATTGGCTTGCCCTGGTACTGTCGCTTCCATAACAAATTCCGTGTTTGGTTCAAGTTCTGCTGCAGCTTGCTGAGTCGTCTCCTGAATACCTAGCTTACTTTGGTCCCCGGGGCAGTTTTTTTATCCAGAACAGCCACGGTTGTTTGCTTGCCGTCACCGGCAGCCAGCAACATGCCCTCGGACAGGACTCCCATCAACTTTGCAGGTTTCAGATTTGCAACCACTATTACCTGTTTGCCGATCAAATCTGCAGGACTGTGACTGGCTGCAATGCCGGAAACTATCGTCCGGTGGCGTCCTTCACCCATGTCGATTTCCAGCTTTAACAGTTTTTTGGCCCTCGGTATGGGTTCGGCCTTGATAACCGTGGCAACCCGCAGGTCGACGGCTGTAAACTGGTCAATGGTTATTTCTTTTCCCAGGGGGGGATTTAGTCCCGGCTTGTTTCTCTCACCCTGGTTTGCTTCACCCATCTCAGGCATTTCAACCCTTGGAAAAAGGGCGATTGTTTTGGGAAGCCTGGTACCTGGAAGGAGGCTTTTCCAGGCTTTTAGCTTTTCCATCTTGTAAAATTCATCTTTGCCATCCAGGCCCAAGTGCTTCTGCATGCTGGCTGCAGTGTCGGGCATAACCGGATAGATGAGTCCGGAAATAACCCTGAGACCTTCCAGCAGGTTGTAAATCACAACCTCTAGTTGTTTGCGGCTGGATTTGTTTTTGGCAAGCACCCATGGGGCGGTGACATCAATATACTTGTTTAAGCGATTAATAAATTCCCAAACTGCCTGCAAGGCTTTATGGAAGGCGAATACTTCCATGTTGGCCGCAAAAGCATCAATTGTTTGGATTGCATCCTGGCTGAGGCCCAGAGAGAGTTCTTCTTCTATGTTGCTGTCTATGGCCGGGACTGTTGATTGAAAGTACTTGTGGGCCATGGTCAGCACGCGGGAAAAGAGGTTGCCGAGATCGTTGGCCAGGTCCGAGTTGATCCTGTTGACCAGGGCTTCTTCGTTGAAACTTGCATCCAGTCCAAAGACCATGTCACGGGTAAGAAAATAGCGGAAAGCGTCCAGGCCGTAAACATTTTTCAGTTGCAAAGGCTCAATCACGTTTCCCAGGCTTTTAGACATTTTGCTATTGTCCACATTCCAGTAACCGTGGACGTTAAGATGCCGATAGATTGGAATGCCGGCCGCTTTGAGCATGATAGGCCAGTAGATTCCATGGGGCTTTAAAATGTCCTTGGCGACAATATGCTGGGCCACCGGCCAGAATTTTTTAAAAAGTCCGCCGTCCGGGTAACCCAAGGCAGAAACATAGTTTATCAAGGCGTCGAACCACACATAAGTCACGTAATCTTGGTCAAAAGGCAGGGTTATTCCCCACTTGATCCTTGATTTTGGCCGGGAGATGCACAAATCTTCCAGTGGTTCGCGCAGGAAGGCGAGAACCTCGTTGCGGTAACGTTCGGGCCGAATAACATCCGGGTGCCGGTTAATATAGTCTGTCCACCACTGCTGGTATTTGCTCATTTTGAAAAAATAATTCGATTCCCTGATTACTTCCGGCTCGGTCTGATGGTCCGGGCATTTTCCATCAACCAGTTCTTTTTCAGTGTAGAAGCGTTCACAACCAAAGCAGTATTTGCCTTCATATTCACTGAAGTAGATATCGCCCTTGTCGTAAATCTTCTGAAGTACCTTTTCAACAACGGCAATATGTTTCGGATCGGTAGTCCGGATGAAATAATCGTTTGAAATGTTGAGCTGGGGCCAGAGTTGGCGGAACAGATCGCTGATCTTGTCAACATAGGCTCTGGGGCTGAGACCTTCGGCACGGGCCGCCCGCATTATCTTGTCACCGTGTTCGTCGGTGCCGGTAAGGAAAAAAGTCTCCGTCGTGATCATTGTATAAAAACGTTTGATGACATCGGCTGCTATAGTTGTATAAGCGTGACCAAGGTGCGGCCTTGCGTTTACATAGTAGATCGGTGTTGTAACGTAGAATGGTTCTGTCATTATTTGGCTCCATGCTAACTATGAAAATATAGTGAGAGATCATCCGCCTCTTGAAAAAGAAGACGGGATCCGGGTTTGATAAAGTATTGCGCCACTGAAAATGCCTCAGGTAATAATGTCATCTACAGTCACTTCTACTTCCTGGCCGCCTTCAATCCGCAAAGCAACGCGGTTATGCATAACGTTGAGACGTATCACCTTGCCGGTTACTTCAGCGGTTTTTACGGTTTTGCCCAGTTTTGGGAAGGTTGCTTTCAGCTCCTGGTAGATTTTATTTTCGAAGGTCAAACAACACATCAATCGACCGCATTGGCCTGAAATCTTGGTTGGATTGAGAGACAATCCCTGATCCTTGGCCATCCTGATTGAGACCGGCTCGAATTTTTCTATGAAACTGGAGCAGCAAAAAACCCTGCCGCAACGGCCTATTCCGCCGCACATCTTGGCCTGGTTGCGAATGCCGACCTGCCTCATCTCTACTCTCACCTGAAATTCCTTTACCAGCATCTTGACCAGCTTGCGAAAGTCAACCCGCCCGTCGGCAGTAAAAAAAAACGTCAGTCTGCTGGCATCAAAGGTGGATTCCACCGCAAACAGGTTCATTTTCAACCCCAACTGTTCTACGCAGTCAAGGCAAAAGGTATAAGCTCTTTTTTCCAGGCGGCGATTTTTTTCACGCTGCTTGAAGTCCTTCTCCGTGGCTTTGCGGAAGACTTTTTTCAATGGCTTATCGTTATCCTGCCTTTCAAAAGGCCGGGGGGCAATGGCAACCGTCCCGAAGCCAAGTCCTTTTTCAGTCTCTACAATTACCGGATCACCAATTTCAAGGACAAAGGCTCCGCAATCAAAATCGTATATCTTGCCGCCTGGTTTGAAACGAATTCCAACTACTTTTCCCATATATTCATATCCAAAACTGTTTCTTACAAAGTTAGTGCTCAACTCAAATGTCGACGCATTTTTCAAACCAGCTAAATTTTGATGACGCCGACTAAGTCCGATGTTTTTGTTATGCCTGGCTGCGTTGTTACAGCTGTATACTTCGGTAACTTATGATCGCTAGGTGCTCACGGCACCTCAAACCAGGGCTTTTCGTGAATGAATCATTTTTCATGGCTGATTAAAACCATGCTGCAATAATTTCGTCAAGCGCATTGCCATAACCTCCAGTGCCAATCTGCGGTTTGCATTGGCTTCCAATTGGCGCCTGGCACTACAAACGGCATCAAAACAGTCCAGCAGTTGTTCCGGGTCTGTCTTAGAGGCCATGGCTATCAAGTCTTCAGACCTGTCTTTATTGATCAGAAGGTCAGGGTTTATGGACGCCACAACCAGATCACGCAACCAGGTTTCCAGGATTGAAAGCCTGTTGTCGATTGTTTCCGGACTGGCAGACATATGGGCGGCCCAGGCCAAAACCGAAATCAGATCCATTTTGTTAGCGGTAAGTTTGCCGTCAAGACCGCTCATGGATAATAACCTGTCCCTTTGAGCGATGCCACCGTTGGCCAGCTCCAGCGCTTTTGCCGGCCGGCCGTCAGCCATTGCCGCCAGAACGCGGGCTTGTTCCATGTCCAGGCCGGACACCTTGCCGACCAGCCAATTAGCCAGGGTCTCGATATTCACACTGCCAAACCTGATTTGCTGGCAGCGGGAAACTATAGTAGGCAGGAGGTCATTGGCGTGGGGAGCTGTCAAAATTATTATGGTATTCCCGGGAGGTTCTTCCAGGACCTTAAGCAAGGCGTTGGCTGCCTGAAGAGTCAGCATATGGGCCGCCTTTACAATGGCTACCTTGGAACCGGTCCCGTAAACCTTCATGGAAAGCGCGGCGATGAGACTACGCACTCGCTCAATTTTTATCGGCTTGTTTTTATTGTCTATTACTATTACGTCGGGATGGTTGCCTGCGATTATGCTACGGCAGTTGCGGCAATTTTTACATGGCACCCGTTGCGGGAAAAATTTTTCATTTCCCTTTTTGTTTTCTCCAATCAGATCACGCTTGTCGCAGTTCAGAGCCATTGCCAGCAGCCTGGATATGGTCAGTTTGCCTAGCCCGGCCTTTCCGCTGAACAGCAGGGCATGGGCTAAGGAGCCCCTGGCAAGAAGCGTTCCCAGCAGTCTGAGAGCGACACTGTGTCCTATGATTGGTTCGAACCCTGCCACCTTGGTATACCCTGCTGCCCAGAGGCCAGCCTCTTAAAAGGCGGCTGTCTATCAGACTTAGGCTCAGTAATCGACACGCTCTTTCAATTCCTTGCCTGCTTTGAAAAACGGCAACCGTTTGGGTTTGATTGTTACTTTTTCGCCTGTTTTGGGGTTACGACCGACATAACTTTTATAGTTTTTTACGAAAAAACTGCATAAACCCCGTATTTCAACCCGTTCACCCCTGGCCATTGCTTCGGCCATACTGTCAAAAAAAATCTGTACCACACGTGCAGCTTCGTTCTTGGAAATCCCCGCTTCGTTCTTGAGCGCGGAAATCAATTCCAGCTTGTTCATATAGCCTCCTTCCCACAATCAGCAGTGTTTTCTTGTTCAACCGGTAAAGGATAAAATAGAAGTATATAAAAAGTCAAGTAGTTATGTCTGATGCACTTGTAAAAAGTCTAACAGGTCGCAGAAAAACCTCTGCGCTTGCCGGCATTATCTTAAAAATTGGCTGATATGGTTTAATTGCTATAAGGTAACTGCCAGATTATTTAGTTGATTTTAGCTTTCCTGGTTATGCCGCTGCCTGTTAAGCTATCTTCCATGAATGTCAGGCAGCTTGGTTACATCTTCGAGATCAACCTCCACGGCTGCAAATTGTCCAAGGGCTTCTATTTGGACAACGACACGGCCTTTATTTCCGTAACGTTCAAAAATTCCTATGACTCCTTCCAGGGGGCCGTGAGTGACCATTACACGGTCACCGCGTTTAAAGGAATAGCCGGTTGTTACCGGACTGTCTGTGGCCACCATTATTTTCAGTGATTCAACGGTTTCTTCCGGCACCGGTATTGGTCCGGTGCTGCTTCCCACAAGTTTTACAGCTCCGGTGGTTTTAAGAATTTCCAGGTGTTCCCTGGGATTCAAATCTGTTTTGACAAAAATATAACCGGGAAACAAGGGTACCCGGATCATCAGGCGCCGGTCCCGGCGTTTGCTGCGCACCGTTACTTTAGGCAGAAAGCATTCCAACGATTTTTTCAACAAACCTTCATTGACTACGTTTTCAAAACGGCTTTTGGTGTGCAGCACATACCAAGCTTTTAATAATCGATCTGAATCCATGGGGCCAGTCTTGTCAGGTTAACGAGTAAGGGTTGAAATGGCATCCCATCAAGTGCCAGATATCCTTGTGGAGCCAGTCCATGTTGCATCTTCGGATTGTAAGCATTATGCCTTGTTCTGAAATTACAGCGAAATTTTTCTTATGAAACTTTTTCCTGGATTTCGGTAATGTCAACAATCCTGTTTTTTTGTAACTGTCGGGTTAAACCAGTCTTTTTCTAAAAATAACTGCTGGATCAGGGTCGAGTTTTATCCACAGGCACCCATCCTGGAATCAGGATTCAGCTCACGGTACAGGGCCTGCATCAGCATGTGTCCGATTATCAGATGTACGTCTTCGACTTTTTGCATATCGTTGCTTGCCACCACAAGGGAGATGTCTGTCAGCTCGGCCAGCTTCCCACCACCGAAACCGGACATACCAATTGTAAGGCCCCCATTTTCTTTGGCCCAGGAAATGGCCCGAAGTACGTTTTCCGAGTTGCCGCTGCCTGAGATTCCGACAACCAGATCTCCGGGAATGAAAAAATTCTGCAGTGGAACCCTGAATATTTCTTCATAAGCCAGGTCATTGGCAACTGCCATAAGTGTTGGCACATTATCGCTGAGGCAAATAAGCCTGAATTTTTTTTCCAAACCAAGGCAACATCCTTTATTGATATCACAGGCCAGGTGAGATGCCGTGGCGGCACTTCCGCCGTTGCCCATGGTAAAAATCCTGCTGCCGTTGTGGTAAGCCATTAGGAAATGATCTACCACTTGCTTGAATACTTTCAGGTCTATTTGATCCAGGATACGGTTCAATTTTTCAAGGTAAGCCCTAGCCTGTTCCACAACGCTAATGTTTGTCACGGATTTTCCCTCAGTATTTGGTTTGGTTTGTAACGGACTTCCATTTTTGCTGGGCTGAGGCCCAATTTTCAGGAGTTCCTATATCTAACAAAAATTCCTGAATCTCGTAAGCAAACATTTTGCCTACAAGCCTGGGCAAAACATGATGTCCGAAGTCGTAAATCCCATCCTCCAAGCTAAGCGGGGTGATTTCTTGCCATAGCATACGGTTGGCTATGTAAATACCAGCATTGGCCAGATTATCAAGCGGTCGTTGTGGTTTTTCAACAAAATCAACAATTCGTCCGGTTTCATCCCTGGTTGCAATACCGCAGGCAGACGGGTTGTCTGCCCGGAAAACCCCCATGGTCAAGATTGCACCCATAGACCGGAAAAATCGGTGCTTGTCAATCATTTTCGAAAGATCACAATTGGTTAAATTGTCGGCATAGACGATCAAAAAGTCGTCTTCACCACTTACAAAATCACGGTTGGCCCATAAAGTGCCGGCGCTGCCCAGCAATACAGGTTCATAAACCGTCTCGATTGACAGGTTGCCAGGACATGACATCCGGCCGATAAAACTCCTGACTTGATCAGCATGATGATGCAGATTGATAAGTACCTTCCTGATACCGTGGGTGGCCAGCAGCTCAATCCATATTTCCAGCAACGGACGTCCGCAGATGGGCATCAGGCATTTTGGAGTTTTATCAGTATACGGTTTGAGCCGGGTTCCCTTTCCGGCAGCCAGGATAAAGGCTTTCATTTGTTATTGGCCTTACGGACGACCTTAAGGGCTTTCATTTGGGCTTCGGCCGCCGCCAGCACTTGGCTGTTTGCCGTCTGTTTTTTAAGGTAATTCCAGTAGTCAGTAATACTTTTGTCAACACCGTGTTTCGGCTGCCAGCCAAGCTTACGAAGTTTGGAAATATCAGAGACAATGTGGCGGGTATCGCCGTAGCGATAGTAGCCTTGCATTCGAGGTTCCAGGCTGCGGCCGGTCAACTCTTCCATCTTGCGATAAAAATCGATTATTTCCCAGGGCTTGCCTCCGCCTACGTTGAAAACCTGCCAGTCGGCTTCAGGCCTTTCAAGCACCAGCAGGTTGGCGGCCACCACGTCGGCTATGTTGACAAAATCCCGCACCTGCTTCCCATCCTCGTAAATTAGAGGTCGCCGATTACAGAGCAGGCTCAGGGCGAAAATGCGCATTGCCCCGGAGTAGGCATTATACAGTGACTGCCTGGGGCCCTGTACTATGGAATAGCGCATTACCACCGAGGCGATGCCATAACGTTTCCCCAGCTCAATGGCTATTTGTTCCTGGCTGTGTTTTGAAAGGGCATACTGATTACAGGGGGATATCACGGATTCATCTGATGGTACCCACTTCAATGGTTGACCGCAGCACTGACAAAGATGATCCCATTGGCCCCTTGAAAGTTGAGCTTCCAACCTTATGCGGGGATAGACATAATCGGCAGGGTCTGTGGCACACTGGGGGCAAATATAGCGTCCCTCGCCCATGACTGCCTGACTCGCCGCCACGATTACCTTTTTAACCTTGAAACGTGCCTTCTGGGCTACCAGGACTTCATACAGAAGGGCGGTGCCAACGGCATTAACGGCAAAAAAAGTTGAAAAATCGGTTAAATAATCCTGATAAGCCGCCAGATGATAAACAGCGTCGATTCCATCAAGCGCCTTTTGCCAGTCTGCCATCCGGCGCACGTCGCCTTTGAAAAATTCAGTTCCCGACGGTAGATAGCCAGGTGGTCGGCCTTCAGGATGAACAGTAGGATGAAGGTTGTCCATTATCCGGACTTTATGGCCTTGGGCGATCAAGGCATCGGCCGTATGGGAGCCTATAAAGCCGGCACCTCCGGTTATCAGGATACGCATGGTCAGGTTCCTTTTATTTGCTGGAATATGATCGGTCGTCGAAAATAACCTTGCTGCCGCTTTCCTCGATCATGAAAGGCAGTTCACGATATCCTGAAAGGGCCTGAAAAACCTGGTTTTGTTTTTCACGGGGCACGACCAGTAAAAGAAAACCACCTCCCCCTGCTCCGGTTATCTTGCCTGCAAGGGCGCCTGCATTTTTTGCAGTTGCGTACATGCTGTCGATAGCTGGATTGGATATACCAGATGCCATGGTGCGCTTTAAATGCCAGTTTTCATCCAACAGCTGTCCACATCGTTCAATGTCACCCGACTCCATTGCCCTGGTGAACGGATCGACCAGGGATACCATTTTCTGCATCATTGTAAGTTTGTCCCCGGCTTCCATGTTGGCTTTTTGTTCAGACAGGATATCGTCAGCCGATCTGGCCAGCCCCGTGTAATAGAGGAGCAAGGATGATGAAAAACGACGTTTCACCTTGTTTTCAAGAATGACCGGCACCCTTGATGTTCCCTTTGTCGAAAACTCGAATTGGTTGACCCCTCCATAGGCGGCAGCATATTGATCCTGGCGGCCTATGGGTTTTTTGAGAATTTCGATTTCGATCCGGCAGGCGTCCATGGCCAGTTGCTCGGCAGTTACCAATTCATGATTGTAAGTGTACAGGGCATGGAGCAGGGCCACGGTGATAGATGAAGAACTTCCAAGGCCACTGCCGGTTGAAGGTATATCCGCCAAGGTTGTAATTTCGATTCCCTTTTCGACCCCTGTGATGCGCATGGCTTCGCGAACCAGGTCGTGTCTGATCTGATCAACACTTTCCACGCATTCCTTTTTGGAATAATTGATATAAATCATGTCATCGAATCGTTCCTTGACAATGGCATATACAAACTTGTCTATTGCGCTACACACGACTTTGCCCGGACTGTGGCGATAATAATCTGCTAAGTCCGAGCCTCCGCCCACAAAACTGACGCGCAAAGGGGTTTTTACTACTATCATTTAAATCTCCTTATCCGCCTACCGAGCCAAGGCCGCTCAAATGAATCATGGCGCTGACCTTTTCTTCGTCCCGTTCTTTTGAATAATCTACCTCCAGCCGCCAGCACTGAGCAGAATAGGTAAAGCCTACTGCCTTACGGATGTCGCTATTTGTAAAGCGATTTCTCTCGTATGCACCCCTGACTTTCAAGCGCCTGGTAACTACCAGGTCGGCACTTACCAGGATCGAATCTTTGCCATCTTCCTCGCTGGTCTGTTTTCGGTATCGATACTCTGTGTACAAGCGGTCTCCGCGGCCGTCAAAAATTCCCAAACCCAGGTTGTATTCATTGAAACGATTATCATAAGGCGACCACTTGGCATCGCTGTCAACCAGGAACCAGCGCCCGGGATAAATGTCCAGCTCTGCAAAAATGTCGGAAAATGGGCGTTCTCCTGATTGGTTGGCCTTGTTGATGTCATAACTTTGCCGGAATTTCAACCTGCCAAGGGACAGGTATTTACTTTTCACTGCTGAACCACCGGGCCGGTTTTTTTGGGCCAGCCGGAGAGTGAAGAAGTTTGTCAGACTATAGGTGACTATGTTTTGGGCTTCAATCCGGTCAACATCATCAAAATCAGGCAGGTTTTCCTGGTTTATTTCCGGAATGTATTCATAGTTTACTTCCGGTAAAATTGTATGTTTGAGCAGGCGTCCTGAGCCAAGCCGGAAAATTTTGAAAAACTCGCTGGTCATGTTCACACCCAGATCGTACAGGGTTCTTTGGTGAAAACGTTTCAAAGACGGAGAAGAAACGGCTTTTTCCATTTGCCAGGCCGTGTAACGCAACCCGGCCGAGGGTTCAAGGGTAAGGTAGGATCCCAGAGGGAATGTACGTAGCAAGCCGGGATGCAGGTCGAAGCGGTGGGCCCGGTCACCGTCCTGGCGGTACAGGTAGGTGTAATTGCTGGCCAGACGGTACTGGAGCGGAAGATATGGCAACGGAGACTTGGATACATTGAAGTTGATGGTCGGCAGGCGTTGGAGAGTATCGTCTTCAGTACCCTGGCGGCGCTTGATGACATCATCATGCCACTGCAGGTCGGCGTTTAAGCTCGCCCTGGACCAGGTGCGATTCAGGTTGAGCCTGTTCAGCCGAACAGGGTCGTCATAGTCATCCAGGGCCCGTCCAAAAGTGTTGTTAAAAGCGTCCCTGGTATCCTTGTAGCCGGCATAAGCATTTTTAAACTCGCGCAGGTAATCCTGGTCACTTACAAGGTCGATATCGAGTTTGGCATTGAAACCATTCCCAAGGTAATGATCTATTTTGCCACGCATCCAGTAACGGTCACGGTTGGGCCGAATTGCACTATCGTCCAAAAACCCCCAGCGTTCTGTTTTTTCAGGGCTTCCGTCGTCGATCTGACGATCCTGAAAGCCTTCCAGCATTATTGTGCCACGAGAGCGGGCACTGGCTACGTAACGGTATTCAACTCCAGGTTTGAGGCCCCGTTTGTCCATGTAATGGGCGTAGAAGGTTGCATCCGAACTCTTGTTGATGGCCCAGAACAGGGGCTGGACATATTCTAATCCACGACGATCTGAAATTTCAGCCCTGGGTGTCAAGAGGCCGGATTGACGTTTGATCTTAACCGGGAAGATCAAGTAGGGAGTATACAGGATCGGCAATTTACGGGCCCAAAGAGCAGCGTGGGAGACAAAACCGTAACCTTCAATAGTGACCTCAACGTCGCGCCCGGTTATTTTCCAATCCGGCTCGGGGCCATCGCAAGTTGTGATTGTGGCTTTTTCAGCCGTATATGTATCCGGGCCGATTTTACGTATTTTATTCCCGAAAATGTAAAAATGGTTCTCAGATAAAAAAATTGATCCATTTTCGATCGTACCGGTTTCGGTTTCAAGATCCATTTCCACCCGGTCAGCTTTTAGGGAGTCCTTGCCCGTTGTCAGGCGCACGTTGCCCTGGGCTGCAATCCGACCGGTCTTTCTGTTGAATTCGGCCTCCTCGGCAACGAGCACATGCGAGCCTCGCTTGACCACCACGTTTCCAAGGGCTTTGTAAGTGCCGCTGTCCTGGTCGTAATCGAAGCTGTCGGCGCTGATCTGCCAGGGGCCGGGACCCAGTTTGTAGTCAGCGGCGGAAACTACTGAGGCAGATGCCAGCAATAGAAATATAACAAGCAATCCCAGGTAAAAGGAGAACTGGTTATGTAGGTCCGTATTGGAAACTGCAAAAGCCGGCATTGCTTGTTTTGATCCATTCCGGTAGTGGCTGGAAACCGATTCCCGACGCCGTTTTGAATTTCGGTTGTTATTATGGCAGCGGAAAGCTTGCACCTGGTCGAATTTTTCCATATAGAGCCATCAGGGATAAAAAATCAATATGAATTGAATTCATGGCCTTGAGTTCCATTAATTGGCAGGCCGGCCTGGACGGAGAAAAGATGCGTGTTTTATTGACCAATGACGACGGGATCCTTGCCGATGGCTTGTGGTCCCTTTACCGTGAATTTGCAAAAGAACATCAGGTAACCATAGTTGCGCCGGATACCGAAAAAAGCGCCGTAGGCCATGGTATAACTCTTTACAGTCCACTGCGGGTGAAAAAAATTATGGTAGATGGCAAAACTGAAGCCTTGGCTGTCGATGGTACCCCGGCCGATTGCGTCAAGTTGGCTCTGCTGGAATTGCTGGATTCCAAGCCGGATCTGGTGGTGTCGGGAATAAATCCGGGGGCCAACGTGGGTGTCAACCTTAACTATTCGGGTACGGTGGCCGCTGCTCGTGAGGCATGTCTATACGGTATTGCCGCCATGGCTGTATCCGTGGATTCGTTTACCCCTCGCTGGTACCCTCAGGCAGCCCGGATTACCCGCCTTCTGGGAGAGAAAGCCTACGGCCGGGGACTTGATCCCGGCGTTTTCCTGAATGTAAATTTCCCTGATCTGCCCCTGGAACAGATGGATGGAATAATAATAAGCCGACAGGCAATGCAGACTTATCCGGAATACTTTGACAAGCGCCGTGATCCACGCCAAAGGGTATATTACTGGCAGGTTTGCGAGGCCAAACCAAAATACGAGCATAAAGATGAAGACGGAGCAGTTCTTGGAGCCGGACGAATATCGGTGACACCGGTAAAATGCGACACTACAGATCACGCGAGCCTGAAGGAGCTTAAGGGTTGGAACCTGGATTTGGGCTGAAGCCGGAATTAATTCAAACCGGTATTGGCAGGTTTACACTATTTTCTTTAAACAAGGTGTTGTATGGCTTCAAATTTCCCCGAGCCTGCCCGTATTCTGGTGGCAGATAGCGACCAGATCGTCAGGCACACCCTGGTCGATATCCTGACAAACGGCGGATGGCAGGTAAAGCCGGTTGCTGACGGAAATGCGGTCCTGGATATGGTTTCAAGTGAAGATTTTGACCTGGTTGTCATGGACATGATGCTGCCGGGAATAGCCGGTCCGGAGATATGTCAGCGCATAAGACAGTTGCCGGACAGGGCTGATTTACCAATAATTTTCGTGACTGGTTCTGTCGATGATGATACCCTGCGGGCTGCCCTTGATACCGGATTAACCGATTTTGTATCGAAACCGGTCCGGTCGGTGGAATTGAAAATAAGGGTTAAGGCGGCCTTGGGATACCGCCTGGCTGTCAAAAAAATGGTTCGAAGCCAATCCATGGTTGATCTCATGGCAACAGCCGGATCGGTCTGCCACGAGTTGAACCAGCCCCTGCAGTTTATCATGGGAACAATTCAGCTGGCCCTTATGGATGTTCCACGGGATCAGATGATATTCAAACAATTGCTGGCTATCAAAGAAAAGACAGAGTTGATGGGTTCCATAACCCGGCGGCTGATGGATATTACCAGAGGCGGTATCGGTATCTGTTCCAGTGAAAAGGTTATGGGCAAAACAGAGAAAGCATCTGATAATATATGAAAAAAGTTTATGTCGAAGATATAAGACCGGGAGACAGGATAAACGAACTTTTCGTACTTGCTGAAAAAACGGTTTCCCGGAAAAAGGACGGCAAACCTTTCCTCAATCTTACCCTGGCGGACAAGACCGGCAGGGTCAAGGCCGTTGTATGGGACAATGTCCAGCAGATTTCGACGGCTGCCGAAACCGGGGATTTCATTCAGGTGCTGGGGGGGGCCGGAGAATACCGTGGTTCTGTCCAGATTACAGTCAAAGAGGTCCAGCCGGTTGCAGCAGAAAGCATAGATCTGCGTGATTTTTTGCCGGCCTCGGGGAAAAATCCTGAACAGATGTTTGAACGCCTAGTGAACCTTTGCGCCACGATTAAAAACAATCACCTGAAACGCTTCTTCGATGTCCTCTGGGGTGACAGTGACTTGGTGGAAGGGTTTAAGACCGCCCCGGCGGCTAAAATGATGCATCATGCATACCTGGGGGGATTACTGGAACACACCCTGTCCATGGCCATGTTGGCCGATAAAGTCGCCACTCATTATGGAGGTGTGGATCGTGATTTGCTCCTGGCGGGAACTGTAGTTCACGATATCGGTAAAATAAATGAACTGGAATACAACCATCGGATTGACTATACCGACCAGGGAAGATTACTTAGTCATATTGTCATCGGGGTCCAGATTGTTGATGAGAAAATCAGCCAACTGCCCGAATTTCCTCTCTCGCTGGCTGACCAGTTGAAGCACATGATTATAAGTCACCATGGAGAAAAACAATTTGGGTCTCCTGAGTTGCCCAAAACCCTTGAAGCGGTTTTGTTGCATTATCTGGATGCCATAGATTCAAGGATGAATGCCATTCGACAATTTATGGCGGCGGATGATCCCGATTCTGATTGGACAGGATATCATCGTCTTCTTGAAAGGCACTTTTTCAAAGGCCGTTGGAAGGAAATTCAGGGCTGAGGTCTGACATGTTTATAACCTTGGAAGGTATTGAGGGATCGGGCAAGACCACCCAAATGAAAAACGTGGCCCGATGGCTGGAAGCCAAAGGCCTGGAGTTTGTTCTGACAAGGGAGCCCGGCGGGACACGGATCGGCAAGGCCATAAGGCGCCTGCTGCTCGATCCTGCCAGCATTGACCTTGATCCCTTGGCCGAACTGCTGCTCTATAACGCCGACCGGGTACAGCATATTCGTACCGTTATAAAACCCCACCTGGCAGACGGCAAGTCAGTTGTCTGTGACAGGTTTTTCGATGCGACCCTAGTTTATCAGGGAATGGCCAGGAAATTAGGAACCGGTTTAGTTAACAAAATACATCAATTGGTTTGTGATGGTTTTCAACCGGATTTGACCTTGTTGTTGGATCTTGATCCACTTAAAGGCCTCGAACGCACATGGCAACAAGTAGATTCAGGCAAGCGTAGCCAGGCCGAAACTCGGTTTGAGAATGAAAAACTAGAGTTTCATCGGCGGGTGCGGGCCGGATATCTTCAGCTGGCCGAGATGTATCCCAGGCGGATCAAGGTTATCGACGCTTCTGGATCTTTGGTCCAGGTTGCCCGCAAACTTGAAAAGATCCTGGATGAATTTTTAGAAGGTTTTAACAAAAATGGCCACCAATCTTCTTGATCTGATAGGCAATACACCTCTGGTTGAAATCAGGCGCCTGAATCCCAATCCAGGGGTCACAATCCTGGCAAAGCTGGAATACCTGAACCCCGGGGGGTCCATAAAGGACAGGGCGGCTCTCTACATGATCGAGGAGGGTGAGCGTGCCGGGCAGCTTACACCTGATAAAACCGTTATTGAGGCTACCAGTGGCAACACCGGAATTGGCCTGGCCATGGTCTGTGCTGTAAAGGGCTATAGGCTGTTGTTGGCCATGGCGGAAACCGCCAGTGTAGAACGCCAGAAAATATTACGTGCCAGGGGAGCTGAACTGTTGCTGACCCCCGGTCACCTTGGCACCGACGGTGCCATCGAAGAAGTTTACCGTCTGGCCAGGGAAAATCCTGATAAGTATTTTGTAACCGACCAGTTCAACAACCCGGCCAACTGGAAAGCTCATTACCATGGAACAGCCATGGAAATTTGGGAACAAACCGGCGGCAAGGTTACCGAGGTGGTGGCTACCATGGGCACCACCGGAACTTTAATGGGAATCGCGCGGCGTCTTAAGGAGTTGAATAAGCAGATAAAAATTATTGGTGTCGAGCCCTACCTGGGCCATAAGATCCAGGGGCTGAAAAACATGAAAGAATCCTATCGGCCGGAAATTTATCAACGGCAACGGTTGGATCTCAAACTTCATGTGGAAGATGAAGAAGCTTTTGAAACAGCCCGGCGTCTGGCTGTGGAAGAAGGACTGCTTGTGGGTATGAGCAGTGGGGCCGCAATGGCTGCAGCCTGCCGCCGGTCAGAGAAGATGCAGGCCGGGACTATGGTTGTCATCCTGCCTGACAGTGGAGAGCGATACCTTTCAACGGCCCTGTTTGTCCAGCGCAAAAGAACCGGTCTTAAGCTGTTCAACCTTCTGAATAACCGCAAGGAAGGCTTTGAACCGGCAAGCGGCAACAAGGTTACCGTTTTTTCAAACGGGCCGTCTAACCTGGAACATCTGGATCTTGTGGAATCACGTCGGCTGGTCTTCATGGACGTGTTGATGCGCTACTTGGTTTACAGCGGACTTGAAGTCAAGCACGTTATGACGGTCAACGATCTGGATGATCATACCCTTGATGGAGCTGAACAGGCTGGCATGCCTGCTGAAGACTTCGCTGCCCGCAACCTGGCACGTTTCCAGTCCGACCTGGATGCTTTGAGGATCAAGCCCGCGGATTCTTACCTGTTTGCAAGTGAACATGTCAGCCAGATGGTAGAAGCGGCCAGAGGTCTGGTAGGCAAAGGTTTTGCCTACGAGAAAATGCGCTCATTGTATTTTGATATTTCACGCTCCAATGCTTATGGCCAGTTGAGTGGCATTGATGTGGACAAAGTCAAACCGGGAGCCACGGTCGAAGTAGATCGTTTTGTAAAGGACAATCCCAGGGATTTCGCCCTGTTCAAACGCGTGAACCTGACGGATTTGAAAAAAGGCCGGTATTTCAAAACTCCTTGGGGCAGTGTTCGTCCAACATGGTCGCTGCAGTGTGCTGCAATGGCCCTTAATTATTTTGAAAAAAGTTGTGATATCCATGCAGGCGGCCGCTGGCAGCTTTTTCCCCATCACGAAAATGAAAATGCCATAGCCATGGCTCTGACCCGCAATTCTTTGGCGCGGTTTTGGGTTTCCTGCGAGGCAGTCCAATTCGGTGATGACAAAACTGCTTTCGGGATGGATATCAGGCAATTGATCCAGCAGGGCTGGCGGGGACGAGAGATCAGGTTTTGGCTTTTGGCCAGTCATTATCGTAAACCATTGTATTTTTCCAGCCGGCGTATGTTTAACGCCAGACAGTCCCTTTTGCGCTTAGACGCTTGTTTGATCGGATTGCAGATCTGGCAGGGGGGAGAGTCCTTTGGCCATCTGGATCAGTTGCTTTACGATCTCAAGGCCGGGTTTGCAGACGCCCTGGATGACGATTTGAACACCTCGGCTGCTTTGGCTGCTGTTTTTAAGGCCGTCAAGGGCCTTAACAGTCAAATGTCAGCCGGTTGTCTTACACGGCAAGAGGCTGAAAAAGCGGTAAAGGTGTTCAGGCAGATTGATGAAGTGCTGGGCATTTTCAGGCTTCTAAACTCTCAGGAGAAGGGTAAAATCATCCAGTTGTTTCAGGAGCGGGAAAAAGCACGTAAATCCAAAAACTGGGAACTCGCCGATGAAATCAGGGAAAAACTCCTGGCTATGGGGGTTGTTGTCAGGGACAAAAAGACAACTTAGTGTAATCCAGGTGAATTTGCCGGCAAAGCCATTTGAAACCGAGGCTGAACCTTATTTCAAAGTAATCTGATTTTGTACTTTAGGGGTTATTCTAATGGATTTACCTGTTTTGTTTCCATTTACATATCTTGCCTGGGATTCTTTGAAACAGATGTATAACATTATGGGCAAGTGCGAGATTTTACAGTTGGCAGAGGGGCTTGTTCCCCCCCATATCCGGAAGGCGGCCGAGGAAAATATGGTTGAGCTGGTTTTTCCTGAACAGCTGGACGGAGAGCGACTTCAGGTGGTGTTGAACGACTATCTGAGTTGGGCCGAACTGTTTGGTCGGGACAGCAGGACCATGGCCCTGTTTTACCGCCAAACCCAAGGATTGCCACCAATGGTGGATGAAATGGCTCCTTCGCGTATAAGGAGTCAGGTCAGGAAAATGGTCAGCGAGCAGTTCGATAAAACCCGGCAGACCGATCCCATCTTTAAAGCGGGCCTTATTCTCGCCATGACCCAATATTACGACCTGCAGGAGGATGAACTTGGAGGCCAGCTCGGCAATATTGTTGAGATGGAAAAAAAACTTTACCGGCAGCTGCGGGAGGGCCAGGAAGAAGGCCTGCCTGGTCCACAGATTTTAACTCCGCCGACAGACACCGGGACTGTCAAAACAGAAGAAAGACTTGTCGCCTGGTCGCTGCTGGCTGCTAAATGCAGCCGCTTGTCTTCTTTCTGGGTGACCACCAGCCTGGCGGTTATTGAATACTTGATTGAAGCTGCGGAAATGGAGTTGGTCGACACAATAAAACCTGTCAGTACATATGGTCCGGGTTCACTGGAAGTTTATGGAGATTGTCGGGACCCTGGATCAGACAATGGGCGGGTGGTATTTGAATCGGACAAGGTGCAGGGATCAGCCATGGTTTTGTTCAGAATATCAAACCCTCGGGGCAAATTCCCCTTCAACCGTCTTGCCCAAACATTATCTGAACCCAAATGTCAGGAAATCAGAATAGGCTGGCTGAAAACTTAGTTGTCAGACGGCATTATTCAACGCAGGATAGCGGCCATGCTGTTTATGACTGCAATTTTTATTACAATGGCATTGTTTTGGCGTATCAAAAGAACAGCATGTATCCTTTTGGCAGGATTTGTTGAAAATTTTCTGGTTTTTTATTGGAAATTTGATGGTTTTAAGTTCTAATTGCCTTTTATTACAATATAATTCCCTTGTATAAAAAAGCAGCCTCAAGGCTTGACTAGCTGCCCCAATTGGTATAAGGGCAGTTTCTGGTGTAGGCAATACGGCCGGTGACAGATCCGGCTTAATTCATGTATGATAAGAAAGGAGGCACTAGGATGGCTTTTAACCCTGTAGTAGACGAAGAAAAATGCGCCGGATGCGAGGAATGTGTTGATGTTTGCCCGGTCGAAGTTTTCGAAATGGTAGACGGAAAATCAAACCCGGTCAACGCTGAGGAATGCCTTGGCTGTGAAAGCTGTGTGGAAGTTTGTGAAGAAGGGGCCATTACGGTAGAAGAAATTTAATTTCGGCCGTTTTTTCAGCCCGCCGGCGATATAAGCGCCGGCGGGTTCTCTTTTTTCTCCAAACTGCGGGCTGCAGTATGCAAGCTTCTCCCACTTGGCATATTTTTGATACACTCTTTGGCCCGGCGGCCATCAGCTTTTCAATAAATCCCTTTAGGTTACATGAACTGAAACTTCCCCGCCCTGCGATAGAAAAGAGTTTAGCCACTGGTGACATGGAGCCGTCTGCGGGCTCCCATCCTCTGCTAAAGGAGGCCGTGGCCCTGGTGAAAAAATATTTCCAAGGCCAGAAAATAGATTCCCCCTGGCATCTGTTGGATATGGGGCGTTTTTCAACCATGCAGCAGCGTGTTTACCTCCAGGTAGCCGGGATTCCGTATGGTCAGGTAAGCACATATGGCCAAGTGGCCCAGAAGGCAGGATGCCCTGGAGCGGCCCGTTTTGTTGGCAATTGCATGGCTAAAAATCCATATCCGGTCTTTATTCCATGCCATCGGGTTATACGCAGTGACGGCAAGCTGGGGGGGTTTGGCGGCGGAATCAGATTGAAACGCAGGATGCTTGAGCTTGAAAAAGCGGTTTCTTGAACGGCTTTCAAAACTGTCAAAAATCGATGCTCAAACGTAAAATCAAGCCTCCGCCTTCAGCTGGCAGGAGTCCAAAACTTGTAAATTGACCCTTGCCGGCCCAGGCGGGGGCCCAATCCTGTTGGCTTAGAAATCGATATCCCTGGTAAAGAGCCAAGCCGGCGACGCAAGCGGAAAAGATGTTGGCAGCCGCTGGCCCGGCGTAATGTTCCACTCCACCGATGTCTCCCTGATAACAGTCTTGATCTACTTTGTTGGTGGCGCCTATTAACCAGTAATCCAGGACATATATTAATGGATTGAAAATATTCCAGAACATCATTCCCCGGACGAACGTGTCGTTTTTGTCAATCGAATCATCCTGTAGAATTATTTCCGAGCATACAACCTGGGTAATCAGTCCGGCTGAATGAACCAAGGCCCCGTCGAAATCACTGCTGGAATTTTCCGTAAAACCCAGTGGTTGATTATAGGTGCCAACACCCCAGTCCAGATCAGTGTTGGTAAGCTTGGCAGCAAGGGCGTGGCCGCTTTCATGCAAGCCATAGGCTGAAATCGCCCCGGCTGAAAATTTTATGATTTTCAAAACAAGAGACGATTCGTCCGCGGCAGAGGCAATACGTGGTTGCCACAAACAGGCCATGACAATCATGAATAATATCCAGCCTACAAGCATGGTGCGGCCTTTTTGCCGGTAATTTCCCTTAATGAATTGCTGGCAGGCATACTCCAATGGTTCACTCCTCCGACCTGGTTATTTAAGAGTCAGAAGAGCAACCAGTGTACCAGGCGCCGACAGGCTCAAACTTAAAGGTAAAAATTTATATCACATGGATAATATTATAAATATAATACTTCCAGTTCTAGGCTTGGATCTCAATTTGAGAAGCTGCGGAGGCAGATGTTCGCAATGTCGATTTTATTGTTCGTAATAGCGAACGCAAAGGTTTGGTTGGATATAATATTAAAGCGGATTATTAGAATTATTGCCGCCCGGACTTGGGTTGCCGGTAATCCCAGCTTGCGATTTTAATGCTTTTATGCTAGTTACCGCAGCATGAAACAGTACGTTGTTGATGAATTGCGGCCTTCCGATCACAAAAGATTAAAGGAATATTTTGATAATCATTTTCAAGTTTCCGGGATGGGTGGGTTGTACTGGGTACCCCTTGATCAGGAGCTGTTGACCCCCTGCCAAGCGGACCATCAACAGTGCCAGCCGCACTACTTTGCTCTGGAATTGATGCCTGATCGACTTGCGTGTGAATTGCTGGTAAGGACCCGGTCGCGTATTCGTTGCGAGTGCATTCAATACGCCACGGTCAGGCAGCGTAACTGGCTGATTGAAATGGTTGATGCTGTTTTCGAAAAGCTGGGACTCCAGACTTGATGCGGAATGACAATTGCGTACAATCCGCGATTAGGTGTTGCTGCCCTGATTTTGCCTGTTCAGCATGTTTGATTTTAATTTTACAGGCCGGCCAGTGGTCTTGAAGGAATATTGGCAAAGATGAACACAAATAGAGTTTCCTGGCAGAACCATGTCCATACCGTGCTAATCATAGGTTGGACACTGGTTGCAACCGCATTTTTTGCAACCGTCTGTCTTGTGGTTTCATTGTTTTCCAGAAACGGCAATTCGGTTCACCTGTTGGCCCGAACTTGGTGTAAAACCATTCTGGTGGTAAGCGGGATCAAAGTCACCCTTAAGGGTTTGGAAAAGATTGATCCCCAGGGGCCTTACATTTTTATGGCAAACCACCAGAGTAATTTCGATATACCTGTGTTGCTGGGCTGCCTTCCTGTTCAATTCCGCTGGCTGGCCAAAGCCGAATTGTTCAAGATTCCTATCTTTGGTCGCAGCATGCAGGGAGCAGGCTACATAAGCATTGATCGCAGCAATCGTCGTTCGGCTTTCCAGAGCCTGGCACAGGCGGCGGAAACCATTAGACAGGGAACGTCGGTTATGATTTTTCCCGAAGGCACCCGTAGCCGCAACGGCAGATTGCAAGCCTTTAAAAAAGGTGGTTTCGTCCTGGCAGTTGATGCAGGGGTGCCGGTTGTACCTGTGATTATAAAAGGAACCTATCCAATTATGCCAAAGGGCAGACTCCTGATAATTCCCCGGCCGGTAACGGTATTAATTGAAGATCCAATCGATACGGCGTCATATACCCGCAGGACCAAAGACGATCTGATGGACAAAGTCCACGGGGTAATGGCTCGCCATGTACCTGCGGTCTGAAGGTGGTGAGCATGGTTAAGATTATTCCAATTGGCGGGCTGGGTGAAATCGGTCTTAACATGATGGTCGTAGAACATGAAGAGACCATCTTTATCATTGATGCCGGCTTGATGTTTCCTGAAGACTACATGCTCGGTGTTGATTATGTAATCCCTGATCTGCGTTATATCCAAGAAAATAGAAGCAAAGTCCGGGGCATAGTGTTGACTCACGCCCATGAAGATCATATCGGCGCGTTGCCATATTTGCTTCGTGATGTGCCGGCGCCCATATTTGGCACTCCCTTTACCCTAGGAATTGTAAGACACAAGCTTGAAGAACACGATTTAATCAAGAAAGCGGCCTTGCATGAGGTGTATCCCCGGGAGCATCTTAAGATCGGCCCTTTTGATGTTGAATTCATAAGGGTCAACCACAGCGTAGTGGACGGGGTAGGATTGGCTATTCAAACACCTGTCGGCACAATAGTTCATACCGGAGACTTCAAGATTACCCAGTCAGGCATTGCCGGGATGCATACTGATGTGGGGCGTTTTGCCTATTACGGTGAAAAAGGTGTGTTGGCCCTTTTATCAGATTCGACCAACGTTGAAAAAGAGGGCTATACCATTTCCGATCAGCAGATCGGTGAAACCCTGTTCAGGATAAGCAACCAGTGTAAGGGCAGAATCATAATTGCCTTGTTCGCATCAAACATAAACAGGATACAACAGGTTGTTGATATTGCCGAAGCAGTTGGCCGTAAAATTGTTTTTAACGGCCGGAGTATTGAGGTAAGTGTATCCATCGCACGTCAGTTGGGACATTTACGGGTTCCTGAAAGAATGGAAATACCCATAGAACAAATCGATCAGTATCCGGCCAACGAGATTATTTTGGTAACCACCGGCAGCCAGGGAGAGCCAATGTCGGCTTTGGCCAGAATAGCGGCCGGAAATCATCGCCATATAGTAATAAGGCCCGATGACACGATAGTATTGTCTTCCAAGTTCATACCTGGTAAT
This sequence comes from Desulfobacteraceae bacterium, assembly GCA_027025615.1. Classification (GTDB taxonomy): domain Bacteria; phylum Desulfobacterota; class Desulfobacteria; order Desulfobacterales; family Desulfosarcinaceae; genus JALVQM01. The sequence goes on from JALVQM010000458.1 coordinate 23,834, forward strand.
GAAAAAGCAATAACCAATATAATTAATAGCTTGTATCGTAGTGGGGCTAACGTAATCTATGAAAAAATTTCCCGGATTCACGTTTCCGGGCATGCTTTCAGGGAAGAGCTTAAACAGATGATTAGTTTGACGCGCCCCCGCTATTTCGTGCCTGTTCATGGTGAATTCAGGCACTTGGTCCTTCATGCCCGCCTTGCCCGCCAAATGGGTATAACCGAATCAAACGTCCTTCTGGCTCAAAATGGGCAGGTCATCGAGTTTGAGCCAAAATCGGCCAGAATCAATGGCAAGGTTTCAACAGGACGACTGATGGTGGATGGCAAGGGTATCGGTGATGTCGGGTTAAGCGTTTTGAAAGAAAGACGAATGCTGTCAGAAGAAGGCTTGGTGGTGCTCAACATGGCCTTCGACGAAGAGACCGGAGTTATCGTTTATGGACCCGAGATTGTTTCCAAGGGGTTTGTTTTTCAGACAGAGACCGGTCATTTGCTGGAAGATGCCCATTGTGTAGTACTGGAAATAGTCGAAGATGTACCTCCGGAAACTCCCAAAAGAACCGAGATTATAAGGTCCAGGGTCCAGTCTGCCTTACGCCAATACTTTTTTTTCACAATTGGGAGGAGACCGGTTATTCTTCCCTTTATAATAGAGGTTTAAGGTCATTAGAGCCGGTGCCGGGGAAAAACCAATGCGGCGTGAAATAATAGGTATAATTCTGTTCTTTCTGGTGATTTTTACCTTGATCAGCTTAATGTCCTATCATCCGGCCGATCCTTCCCTCAACAATGTCGGAGCCAGTGGACCTGTTCACAACCTTTTCGGAACCGTGGGTGCCCAGATCGCCGGCCTGTTGGTGGGATTGTTTGGGTTGGGGGCTTTCTGGATACCTTTGTTGCTGCTGCTGGCCAGTGTCCACTTTTTCGTTCAAAACAAATCCAAAGCAGTGCCGACTATGGTTTCCGGGGCCTTGTTGCTGATAATCGCCACCGGTTGCCTGCTTAGTTTCAAACAGCCTGATTACCAGCTCTTTGGACGTAGTTTTTCTTCTGGCGGAATTATTGGAATACTACTCAGTTCACTGCTGGTCAGATATACAGGTTTCACCGGGGCGATAATTATTGCTACCGTATTTTGGTTGATTGGTTTCATACTTTCAACCGGGTTTTCAATTGTTGCCTTTGGACGTCGCTGTTATACGGCTGCTCTTAATTTGTCAGGCAGGTTGGATACTGCAATTGCCAAGTGGCGTCAAAGAAGGGC